>MNYI01000176.1 GCA_001873945.1 Candidatus Desantisbacteria bacterium CG2_30_40_21 | reverse complement strand
GAATCCTTCTTTGTTGAGTACATCAGATGTGATCGGATAAGAAGAAGGATTCTGGACAAGCCAGAATGACAAGGAGAAGAAGGATCCTGTCGATTCGTAGTTATCTCTTTATGTTCGGTTATCCAAAATGAAAAGTGCTGATTGTTACTGATTTTTCTCTTGACATTTCCACCAATATCTTATATACTTTTATGCTGATTGTCTCGTACATATTCTTTGTGCCTAATCGGGAGGGGATATCAAATGAATAATCATCCGCGAATAATTATTGCTGGAACACATAGTGGGTGTGGAAAAACAACTATTGCCATGGGAATAATGGCAGCATTAACAAAAAAGGGCTACCATATTCAACCATTCAAAACAGGTTCAGATTATATTGATACCAGTTATCATTCGGAAATAACAGGCTTAAAATCCCGCAACTTAGACACATGGCTGCTGGATAAAGATGTTGTCCTTGAATTATTTGAACATGCAACCCAAAAGGTTAAGATTTCTGTTATTGAAGGGGTAATGGGATTGTATGATGGTTTTAATGGTGAGGCTGGGGAAGGAAGCACGGCTCACTTGGCTAAACTTCTTAATGCCCCAATTATCCTGATTGTTGATGCTCAAGGTATGGCAGCAAGTGCTGCGGCTATCATCAGGGGATTCAATGAATTTGATCCAGAATTAAATATTGTTGGTGTTATCTTTAACAGGGTTGGCAGTCAGCGGCATTTTCAATGCCTTAAGCAGGCAGTTGAAGATAAATGTTGCAATATCAAGGTATTAGGTTATCTGCCAAAAAATAAGGATATAACCATCCCTGAAAGACATCTTGGGCTTACCATGTTAAACAAACGAAAGATAGTGGAATCTATTGTCCCAGCCCTTACGGAAGAGATAATTGAGCATATTGACCTTGAGTTATTAGTAAAGATAGCTAAAGATATATCTCCTCTTCCTGCCTATACTCGGAATATATTTCCAACGAGCATTCAATCAGGGAAAGTAAGTATTGGTGTGGCTAAGGATGATGCCTTTTGCTTTTATTATGAGGATAATCTTGATATTCTCAGGTCACTTGGGGCAGAGTTGGTGTCCTTTAGTCCGCTAAACGATATTCAACTCCCTGTGGTTGATGGTCTTTATTTTGGTGGTGGTTTTCCAGAATTATTTGGTAGTAACATTGAATCAAATATCAGCATGAGAACATGGGTAACCCATGCCTCAAACCTTGGTATGCCCATTTATGCTGAGTGTGGAGGGATGTTATACCTTATGGATGCAATAATTACCCCTGAAGAGAAAACCTCTCATATGGTTGGGCTTATTCATGGAGAGGCAAGGCTGCAACCAAGATTAAACAGATTGGGATATTGCACAGCTACCATGCTTGAAGATAATATCTTAGGGCAAAAGGGAACAAGTATCCGTGGTCACAGGTTTCATTGGTCAAACCTTGAGAATGCCCCTGAGCCAAATGCTTATCAGCTGAATGACAACGAAAAAGTTGGATTTATCCAGCCAAACCTGTTAGCCTCATACATCCACTTCCATTTTGGATCGCAAATATCTCTGGCACAAGGCTTTGTTAAAAGCTGCTGCCAATATAAAGAGGTACGGATGGAGAGAAGGAAACAGAGATGGTGAAGAAAGGCTGAAGGCTGAATAAAAAGGAGAAATACATTGACACAATTAGAATTAGCACGCAAGGGTGATATTACCCCACTTATGCGAGAGGTTGCACAGGATGAAAGGGTTCCCCTTGAGTTTGTTATGGAGGGTATTGCTGCCGGCAAAATAGTTATCCCAAACAATATTAATCGACAAGCAAAGGCAGTAGGTATTGGTAAGGGGCTTTGTACCAAGGTAAATGCCTCTATTGGCACATCATCAGATATTGTCGACTTAGAGATGGAGCTGGAAAAGGCAAGGGTTGCTCAACAATATGGCGCCAATACATTGATGGAATTATCTACTGGCGGGGATCTTGATATGATCAGGCAACGCGTCTTGAAGGAGATAAATCTACCGGTTGGTAGTGTTCCATTATATCAGGCAGCCATCTATTCTATCCGTGAATATGGGACAGTGGTTAAGATGAAGGAGGATTTCATCTTTGAGGTCATGGAGAAACAATTGCAAGATGGTATCAGCTTTATGGCTGTTCATTGTGGGATTAACACCATTACCCTCGAAAGATTAAGAAAACAAGGGTATCGGCATGGGGGGCTTGTTAGTCGTGGCGGTGCATTTATGACCGCATGGATGATGCATAATGAAAAAGAAAATCCCCTCTACAGTCAGTTTGACCGCGTAGTAGAGCTATTCAAAAAATATGATGCAGTCTTAAGCCTTGGCAATGGGATGCGTGCCGGTGCCATTCACGACTCCACAGACAGGGCTCAGATTCAGGAATTGATTATTAATTGTGAATTGGCAAGACAAGCACAGGATGCAGGTGTTCAGGTAATTGTAGAGGGGCCGGGGCATATTCCTATTGATGAAATCGAAGCAAATGTTATCTTGCAGAAACGGCTTTCAAATGAAGCCCCATTTTATATGCTGGGTCCCATTACCACAGATGTTGCCCCTGGATATGATCATATTACTGCGGCTATAGGTGCAGCCCTTTCTTCATCCTATGGGGCAGATTTTATCTGTTATGTAACCCCACCGGAGCATCTTGCCCTTCCCTATCCAGAGGATGTAAAAGAGGGAATAATTGCAGCAAGGATCGCTGCCCATATCGGTGATATGGTTAAATATAAACATAGAGATAAGGATCTTGCTATGGCTCATGCCCGGAAACAATTGGATTGGGGAAAACAGTTTGAATTGGCAATTACGACAGAGAAGGCACAGGAAATCTACAATAAGAGAAAACCAGCTGACCCCGGCACTTGTACTATGTGTGGCGAGTATTGTGCCATTAAGATAGTAAATAATCTGTTTACAGAATGCTCATTAGTCTGACCAGTCTGACATGTCAGACCAGTCAGACTGGTTGCCCAAAAACAATAAGGGCAGGTACAATACCTGCCCTTATTGTTTTTTGTCTTGACTGACAGCTTAATAAGCTGACATCTGAACGCTTACGAAATATATAGCCCAAACAATTATTTTTCCTTTGACTTATCATACCTTTTATGTTATAATGAATGAAGGTTGAAATACTGGGAAAAAGGAGAAATAATTTGATGTTTAATACTGGAGATAAGGTTGTTTATCCCCTTTATGGGGCAGGAGTAATTGATGCTATAGAAGAACATACCGTTCTTGGAGAGTTACAAAGGTATTATATTGTAAGGTTATTAATAGGTGGAATGAAGGTAATGGTGCCTGTTATGCCAATCAAAGAACAGATGAAACTTCGCAAGATTATAGAAAAGGATGATATGAATAGGGTAATGGATGTATTGGAAAATTCACAAATCCCTATCATTCAAGATTGGAAGGCAAGGTATCAGACTAACTTAGAAAAGATGAAGACAGGATGTATCTATAAGGTCGCTGAGGTTACAAAAAATCTTTTTTGCCGAAATAAGGAAAAAGGGCTTTCTTCAGCAGAAAAACGCTTATTTGAAACAGCTTGCAGTGCAATTACCAGTGAGATTGCCTTTGTTCAGGACATTGGATTGGAACAAGCAAATATAATGGTTAGTACTATATTGGCACAGAATTAGGATAATTGTTTGAATGCTTACGAATTCAATAAGGAGGTGAGAAAAAATGGTTCTTTTGAGTATTAGAATACTTTTTGTGATTATTTCGATAATTGTTGGATATCTTGTTGGGCAAGCTTATGGGATATTGTTCCCTGCTATTATCATTGCCATGGTGATAAGCGGTGTATTTGTAACAATAGAGATATTTATACAGAGGCTTTCAAGCAGGGGTATTATATCCGGGGGAATTGGTCTTATTATTGGTCTTGCTCTGGCTAATCTGTTGAGTCTGTGCTTGCTGGGTATTCCTCAGCTAAAAGAGATAAGTGGCTGGCAGTTAGGGTTGAATCTGGGTATGGGATATATAGGGCTAATGATCGGTATTATCAGAAAATATGAGATGCTGGAGATGTTTACACATCCGTCCATATCTTCTGGAAAAACGACTGCCTTAAATAATTGGGATAAAAAGATACTTGATACCAGTGTAATTATTGATGGTCGAATAGAGGATATATGTGAAACAGGGTTTGTTTCAGGAACATTGATTGCTCCCAGATTTGTTTTATTGGAATTACAACGGATTGCTGATTCTTCAGATTCCTTAAAGAGGACTCGTGGTCGGCGAGGGCTGGATATCTTGCATAAGATGCAAAAAAGGCCTGAGATTAATATTGAGATTTCAGAGATAGATTATCCAGATGTAAGAGAGGTTGATAGTAAACTCCTCTGCTTAGCCAAGGAATTAAAGGCAAAGGTCATGACCAATGATTTTAACCTGAATAAGTTAGCTCAATTAGAGGGTGTGGGCATCCTGAACATAAATGAATTGGCTGAGGCATTAAAGCCTGTGGTTCTTCCCGGAGAAGAAATGCAGGTGCATATCATCAAGGAAGGTAAGGAATATAGTCAGGGGATAGGTTATCTGGATGATGGAACAATGGTAGTTGTGGACAATGGACATGACTATATCGGTCGCAGGGTTAAGACTATCGTTACCTCTGTGCTGCAAACCACAGCAGGACGGATGATATTTACCAGAATGGAAGGGGCATAGAAGTGAAGACGAGTCGTCTTGGCTCGTTGAAATAGGGGTGTTTTCAGGTGAAGGTTTATGCTATTGTTGTTGCTGCTGGACAAGGCAAGAGAATGGGAAGTAAGGTGCAAAAGCCTTACCTTGAGATATTGGGTCGCCCCTTGCTTTTTTACACCTTAAAAAATATTACTGCCTCTCCTCTAATCAATGGAGTGGGATTGGTAGTTGGAAATGGAATGGTTGATTATTCATGGCAAGAGATTGTCAAAGCCTATGGACTTGATGGTGTGGTTGATATTGTTGAAGGCGGGATTGAGCGACAGGATTCAGTGTATTGTGGCTTAAAGACATTGCCAGAGGATACAGACATAGTGCTAATCCATGATGGTGCAAGACCGTTTATCTCTTCTATTGTTATAGAGAAAACGGTTGCTGCTGCCATGGAATACGGAGCAGCTATTACCGGTGTCAGGGTAAAGGATACCATAAAAATGGTGGATGAATCCTATAAGGTCATGCAGACATTAAATCGCAGTATGTTGTGGGCTGTTCAAACCCCTCAAGCATTTAAGGCTAAATTACTAAGAGATTGTTACGATAAGGCGATAAATGAGGAATTCTATGGTACAGATGATGCCTCAATTGTAGAATGGGCAGGGTTTGAGGTCAGGGTTGTTGATGGAGAGGATAAAAACATAAAGATTACTACGCCGTTTGACTTGAGGATGGCTGAGGCGATGATTAGAATAAGTGAAAAGTGAAAAACGAAAAACGAAAAGTGAAAAACGAAAAGTGAAGGTAAAAACATAAATTATTTTTTTAGAAAAAACAACTCCATGAATTTCTTCGTTTTTCACTTTTCACTTTTCACTTTTCAAGGGGTGAATCATGCGTGTAGGGATTGGATATGATATTCATGAATTAGTTGAGGGCTGTGACCTTGTGTTGGGTGGGGTAAAAATACCATATCATCTGGGATTACTTGGAGACTCTGATGCAGATATTATTGTCCATGCCTTAATTGATGCCCTGCTTGGAGCAATTGCTGCAGGGGATATTGGTGTTCAATTTGGGGTTGGGGAACCAGAATTGATGGGTATATCCAGCATGGTTTTGCTGAATAGATGCGTAGAATTCTTACATTCCAAAGGATTTGCAATTAATAATGCAGATGTTTCTGTTGTAGTAGAATTACCAAAGTTGAGTAATTACATTCAACAGATGAGACAAAATATTGCTGATAGCTTGATGGTAGAAGCAGAGATGGTTAGCATTAAAGCAACTACGGCTAAAGGGCTTGGCATTATTGGTACTAATCAGGCTATGGCAGCTTATGCAGTGGTTAGTGTGAATACAAGGGCGGGCAGGTAAACCTGCCCAGTAATATCTGCTCCCTACAATAAATTATGGAGGCATAGTATCATGAAAAAAGAAAAATTGGATCTATATCGAGAAAATCTTATAGAACTTCAGGAATCTCATGTTTTGGAGAAAAAGGAATTAGAAACAGACTATCTACATGGTTCTCAAAAGGAGGAATCAGGGGATCTTTCTGCATATTCCTTGCATCTGGCTGATTTGGCTGCTGATACAAATGAAAAGGAAAAGAATATCCGTATTATTTCAACCCTTAGTGATACCTTGTTTGAAATAGATGAAGCCTTGTATCGAATTGAGCATGGAAATTACGGGATATGTGAAGAATGTGGAAAAGAAATACCAGAGGCTCGTTTAGATGTAATACCATATGCACATTTCTGTATTGAGTGTAAAAAGGTTAAGGGAAAGGGAAATAATAAATAGTCGTTCAGTTGGTAGGAATGTTTATAATATTAAAATCAGGGAGGGGGATAATAAGAATGATAACCTTTGGGGTTATGGCTTTGGGAGTTATTCTGGATAGAATAACCAAATTTTTTGTTTTGTCTACTATGCAGGAAGGAGAAAGTATCTCTATATGGCATGATTTTTTTTATCTTTCCTGCATCAAAAATCAGGGGATAGCCTTTGGGTTATTTCCTAACAATAAAAACTTTTTTATTATTACAACCATCATTATCATTTGCATTCTGTTATATTATTGGAAGAGTATTCCCAAGGGTAATATATGGATTCAAATAGCTATAGGGCTTATTCTTGGTGGGGCATTGGGAAACCTTTGGGATCGAATAGCCTTTGGCAGTGTGATTGATTTTATTGACATAGGTTATAATAATTATCGCTGGCCAGCCTTTAATCTGGCAGATTCCATAATTTGTGTGGGTGTTGGTATGATGTTGATAGATTTTATGACAGCAAAGAAAAGTAATCTGGAGTAGAGGGTTGGTTGATGAGTTGATGGGTTGGTTGATGAGTTGATGGGTTGGTTGATGAGTTGATGGGTTGATGGGTTGATGTTTCTCCAACCTATAAACCCATAAACCCATAAACCCATAAACCTATAAACCCATAAACCTATAAACCCATAAACTTTGCAAATACAGGAGAAGAAAATGCATCCTATCCTTTTTAGCATTGGACATATAACTATTTATTCCTATGGTATAATGTTTGCCACAGCCTTTGCAATAGGAATATATCTGGCACAAAGAAAGGCTGCTTGTTCTGGAATAGATACAAAGGTCATTATGGATATAGGTGTTTATCTGTTAATCTCCTCCCTTGTTGGGGCAAGACTTTTTTATGTAATGGACAACCTTGAATGGTATATAAGGCATCCTGTAGAGATTGTGTTTTCCAGGACAGGCTTTGTGTTTTATGGGGGATTTATCTTTGCTGTAATTACCATGCTATGCTATCTGCGGAAGTATAAATTGTCTGTGCTTAAGATAGCTGATATTTTTGGTCCATCTGTAGCCATTGGTGAGGCAATTGGACGGATTGGGTGCTTTTTGCATGGATGCTGTTATGGGCATCCAACAAACCTTCCATTTGGGGTATATTTTCCAGAGGGTGCCCCTGCTACTCAATTCTTTGGTCATATTGCTGTCCACCCTACACAGGTCTATCTTTCAATCGCAGGTATAATTATCTTTATAATCCTTACTATGGTAAAACCAGGATTTAATGGGAAAATCTGTTCCTTATATCTCATACTTCATGCCTTATTTCGTTTTGGAATTGAGTATCTGCGGGGAGATTCTGCTTCTATTTTCCTTGGATTTAATGGTGCTCAACTGATAAGTGTACTCATTGGAATATGTGGGGTAGTGCTGTGGATAAAGGCGAAGAAGATAGGTGTTGATGAGGATAATATTTGTAGTTAGTTATTTGTTAGTCTCTCGTCAGGCTGTTACGGAACTAAAATTGTCGTAGGGACAGGGCTTGTTCCTATCCGTATAAAATGCATCCAATGATCGCAACAGCAAAGGACGGACACCCACAAGGGGATGTCCCTACGGAATATGGACAACATTGTATGCCTCTCATGTCAATTCTTATTCCGTAACAACCGCCTGTCGTAATATAAACAATAAAGGTTTATCCAAAACTGAAAGGTGTTCGTAATGCCGACAACTGTAATTGACAGTTATAAATTTCGGTTCTATTCTTCGGATATAAACGAACCACCACATGTCCATGTTTTGCATAGTGGAAATGAGGCTAAAATTTGGCTTCAATCTGTGGCAATAGAATACAATCATGGCTATAATTCAGTTGAACTGAATCGTATTTTGAAGTTAACACGCCAGAATCAGGATAGATTATTGGAGGTGTGGAATGGTTACTTTAGCAAATAGAGTGATAGAAGAAGTTGGAGCAATTGATGTCTATTTTGTTGGAAACACACTTTGTGTTTCCCTTAGTGATGGCAGAGCGATAAGTGTGGCAATAGATCAATTTAAGTGGTTAGATTGGTTAGCAAAAGCCACTCCGAAGCAACGAACTAAATGGTCGCTTGAGCCAGGAGGTTTTGCTATATACTGGAAGGAGTTAGATGATGGTATTGAAGTGTGTCACTTACTTTCGAATGCAACCAATAATCTAACAAATTGTTACAGTGGACGGTAGGGAATTGCGATTTTTCTCGGGGTGAGAATTAATCAACAAGAGCAATGGCTCGCAAGGTGAGCAATAATGTATTATTGCGAATCTGAACAACGCGTCATTCCTGCCCCCGTTTTCACGAGGATAAACTCCGGCAGGAATCTAGATTTATTTAGTGAGTAATAATGTAGACCAGCGAAAACGCAATTTATGACATCGGCTAAGCATAATATCATTATTGCAAAATCGAAAAAAGGAGGGAGAATTTCATGAGAAAATGGTTCTGGTTAGTATTATTCGTAGCAGCTATAATTATACCGCGACCAGCTAATTTGGAGGCAAAGATACGGGTTAAGGATAAAAACGCTGAAACGATTATCATTAAAAAAGGGGATACACTGTGGGATTTGTCAGGCAAATATTACCGTTCGCCTGCTTTATGGCCAGACTTTAAGAAGTACAATGTTTTTACCAACCCGGATTTGATATATCCAAAAGAAAAATTAGCCATTGGCTATCGTGATGCCAAAAAGCTGGATAATGCTCTGCAAACAAGGCTGAATGATATGGTTAGCGAAAAAAAGGATAAAATAAAAAAGATAATTAACCTTAAAGAAGAGATGATGAAGCTTCAGGAAAAATCTGCTATTCGAGAGAAAGATGTCGCTGCCCTTATTGCTCAAAAGGAAGAGGAGTTATATCGCCTTCAGACAGAGCTTGGAGAAAGGGAAGAAGAATGCAAGATGCTTGTCAGTGCTATCCAGGAGCTTCATATAAAGTTGGCTGAGCTTGAAGCAACTGTTGATGCTCAAAAGCAAGAGATAGCCCAACTTCAAAAACAGAATAATCTGGCTAAGGGGGTGAGTTTCTTTATTGGTTTTGCTGTTGTTTCTGGGGTAATTGCATCGGAGATAGTAAAATAATGCGACCTGTGCAATCGAGTTTTTTAACACAGAGAACGCAAAGATTATGTAAAGTTCGCAGAGTTTGAAGAACCTTTATTTCTTCTCGCAAAGACGCAAAGCTCACTTATTCCTCACACAAAGCCACAGAGATCACAAAGACTATGAGATTTTTCTTCTTTTCTGTCCTTTGTGTGCTTTGTGTCTCTGTGAGAAGAAATTTCTGATTGCACAGGTCGAAATAATGCAAGAATAGCACACGGATGATACGGATGTTACGGATTTACACGGATAGGAATCCAGGGGATGTTATGGATTCTTGCGGATAAGAGAATCAGCGAGAATTCGTTAAATCCGTGTCATCCGTGTGCTATTTACGAAAATTAAAACAAAGGAGATAGTTGTATGATGATTTTTGCGACAAGTTTAGCTTATGCAGATGTGCCTGCTGCCGGTACAGGTTCACCAGTCAGTGGTATTGGTTCCATGATACCATTATTGTTAATATTTCTTGTTTTTTACTTTCTTTTGATTCGTCCTCAACAAAAAGAAAAGAAGGTACTTCAAGAAATGCTGAAAAATCTTGCAAAAGGGGATGAGGTAGTTACTACGGCTGGCATTCATGGAACCATTGTTGAGGTTCGGGATGATATCTGTAAGATCAAGGTTGCTCAAAATGTGGTAATGGATTTCTCTAAAGCAGTAATAACCTTGAAAAAAGACCTGAGCGTAGTAGCAGCAAAGCCACAGGTAAAATAATTGGAGATATAAATGGAAATTGTCTATTCGGTCAATGGTGTGCCAATACGATTGACTTATGAGAGATGGTACCATATTGTCGAGAACCATGATGAGTTGGCAAGTTATTTCCATGGAATACTTGGTACTGTGGGAAAACCAGAGATTATTGTTCGTGGGAACAAAAGATCCTTAAAAGCTGCGAAAAATATGGGAAGGAGAAAGTGGCTGGTAGTGGTCTACAGCGAACTGTTGAAACATGATGGATTTGTGATTACTGCTTATATGCTTGATGCCAAACCAAAAGGAGAAATAGTATGGCAACAGTAACAGCTCAAAGAACAGCGGATTTCATCAGTAACTGTGTTGTAGTAGCAACCGACATGCTGAAATTACCAACGCAGCACATGTGGTTGGATTATGATAGAGAGGCTGATGTGCTCTATATGAGTTTTCGCAAACCCCAACGAGCTACGGCGACGATTGAAACAGACAATGATATATTGGTACGAAAAGACGGAAAAAACATCGTTGGTTTGACAATATTGAATGCGAGTAGTAGACAACAATAAGAATTTCGTTAATCAATCGTTGCATCGGATGGCTTTGTTGTTACCACTGAACTATAATTGGAGGAAAAAGATGCTGACACCAGATGATCTCTTTGATTTAACCACCGTTCAACATCAAGGGTTGTTTGATGGCTGTGAGTTCGTTTGGGATGCGTTGAACAAGATGTCTGGATATATTCAGGCAATGCTTGTTCCCAATATCACCAAACTCCGCATAGTAGGGGATGTTTTGAATAAGACCTATGTGTTATATAATAATGAGGTATTGGATAATGGATTTAAATTATTCCCAGGGGATGCAACCAAGGGCAAGTTCAAGGTTTTTAAGGATGGACAAGAGCTGATTGGGGCAACAGTATTATATGCAGGGGCATGCCTGTTTGATGAAAAAATATCCATTGGTCAGGGTACAGTTGTTGAGCCAGGAGCATTGATTAAGGGACCAACGATTATTGGTAAAAATACAGAGGTGCGTCAAGGTGCCTATATTCGTGGGACATGTATTATAGGTGATAGATGTGTGGTCGGGCATACCACAGAGATGAAATCAAGTGTTATGTTGAATGACGCTAAGGCAGGACACTTTGCCTATATTGGTGACAGTATCTTGGGTAATAATGTTAATCTTGGTGCTGGAACAAAGCTGGCAAATCTTAAGTTGGTTGATTCCAATGTAACCATTAGGATTAATGATATAACGCATAATACAGGGATACGGAAGTTTGGTGCTATTATGGGTGATGGGGTAGAAACAGGATGCAATTCTGTGACAAACCCTGGCACGATTCTCGGTAAAGCAAGCATGGTTTATCCGTGTGTTTCTGTGAAGGGTGGATATTACTTAGCCGGGTCAAGGATACAGCAAAGGAATTAAAACATGAAGCTTTCATATGAGTGGTTAAAAGAATTTGTAGATATTGATATTTCACCGCAGGAATTGTCGGACCGTATAACTATGGCCGGGCTTGAGGTAGCCGGGATAGAGATGGTTGATGAAGATTATATCCTTGATGTTGAGCTTACCGTTAATCGTGGTGATTGCTTAAGTATGCTGGGCATGGCACGAGAGGTATCGGCTATCATGGGTATTAATGGAAAACAGCCTGATATTTTGCAATTAAAAGAAGAAATACCATGTGGGCTTGAGATTTCTTTGCAGAGTCCAGAGCTTTGCCCGAGGTATACTGCAAGGGTCATTCAGAATATCAGGGTTGAACCATCACCATTATGGTTGCAGGAAAGGCTGAAACGGTTTGGGATAAGGCCGATAAATAATATCGTTGATGTTACTAATTTTTGCTTGGCTGAACTTGGACAGCCCATGCATGCCTTTGATTATGACTTGATTAATGGAAATAGTGTTATTATCCGTCAGTCGATTACGGGTGAGAAGATAGGGGCATTAGATGAGCACGAGTATGAGCTTATCCCTGAAATGTTAGTTATTGCAGATCAGATGAAACCTATTGCTCTGGCTGGCATTATTGGTGGTGCTGATACAGGCGTAACAGGGACGACAACTACGATTTTTATGGAATGTGCTTATTTTTCAGCATCATCTATTCGCAAAACTGCCCGATTGCTTGGTATTCAAACAGAATCATCGTATCGATTTGAGAGAGGGGTTGACCCGCAAGGGCTGATCAATGCCCAGAACAGGGCAGCAGGGTTAATTCTTTCCATGTGTCCTGAGGCAAAAATATCTAATATCATTGATTGTTATCCAACCACTATACCCTGCATCAATATCTCGCTGAGGATAGAAAGGGTAAACAAAATACTGGGCACAAAGATTACCCCTGAAGAGATGAGGAATATTTTAATAAGATTGGGGTTTGAGGTAGAACCTATTGTTTTTCAACCCTATAGCCTCAAGGTAAAAGCACCCTCTTTTCGCTTTGATATGAATAGAGAGATTGATATTGTGGAAGAGATATTTAGAATATATGGGTGTGAAAAGATACCTGTTTCCTTGCCACCCCTGGCATCCATAGCCTTTAAGAAAAAGGCTCAGATTGTTAATGAAAAGACAAAGGACATCTTGTGTGGGTGTGGCTTAAATGAGGTGATAACATATTCTTTCTTGGACCCTGAGATGCTGAAGAAGGTAGAAGGAGTAGGACAGGCATTCTTGCCTGTCAACCAGCCTGTCAACCAGCCCGTCAACCAGCATATTAACCATGTGGTTGTGTCTAATCCATTGAGTGAAGAGGGGAGGTTATTGACCCATTCCCTTATTCCTAATCTGATTTCGGTTGCAGCATGGAATGTGAATAGAGAGGCTACTGAGGTAAAAATATTTGAGATGGCTCGGGTATTTTCTATGGGAGGTAGAACTTCTAACACTGATGATAAAGATTCTCTGCCTGTAGAGCAGGAACATCTTGGGATAATGATATGGGATGCAGGGGATACAGTCAGATGGGATGGAGAAAAGCAGAAAGGGGCAAATTTTTATAATCTATCTGGTATTCTGCATATATTGTTTACAGAGCTTGGTATCTGCGAGTATGTTTTGGAAGAGACAAAGGATGAAAAATTTCACCCGGGTGTGTGTGCTGCAATAAGGGTAGGGGATGAGATTCTTGGCTTACTTGGACAGATTAATCCTGACATTACAGAACGGCTTAAACTTCCTCAAAATATCTATGCCTTGGAGATTGCATGGCAAAAAGCAATTGCCGTTGTCAACCTTGCTCGAAAATTTACCCCATTACCAAGGTATCCATCTGTAACAAGGGATATTGCTATTCTGGCTAAGGATGATATGGCATCTTCTAAAATAGTTGAGGTGATCCTGAATGCTGGTGGAGAATTGATTGAGTCTATGCGATTGTTTGATATGTACAGAGGGGAACATATTCCTACTGGATATAAAAGCATGGCTTATTCTATTACCTATCGCTCACATGAAAAAACACTGACAGAGGATGAGGTAAACATGGCTCATGATACGATAATCCAGCTATTGGGAGAAAAATTGGGGGTAGGGATGAGGTGAAATATGCTTATTCGCGGAGTAGTTACCAACAGGTAAAACTATGGATTATACCAAAAAACTCAATGAAGCCATACAACTTAAAAACAATCGCAAACTGAATGAGGCACTTGTTATATTCTTAGAGCTTATGGATGAACAGCCGCAAGATGATTATTTGTTGAGTAATCTGGGGCATCTTTACTTTAAGATGAATGATTATAAAAATTCTTTAATAATGCTTGAGAGGGCCTGTGGCATAAAAAAGCAAGGGGAATTTGTATTAAAGCTAAAGGCAGATGTCTTGATGAGGCTTGGCAGAATGGATGAGGCTGAAACTGTACTCCTTTCAATGCTGACTAAAGGTTTTAATCTGGATGTAATAAAAAGGCTTATTAAATGCCTCGTAGAACAAAAAAGGTTTGGGGATGCACTGAATCAGATTAACAGGGTTTTGCAAGTAATTGAATATGACCGAGATACAGAAATAACCCATGGTGAGATATTGGTTAAATCAGGCAGGTTTGATGAGGCAAGTGATTGTTTCAAGCGGATTATCAAACGCAATCCATCGGATGAGTTTGCCTATCTTCGATTGATAATGATTAAACTGGAGCATAAACCTCAGGAAGAGGTTATTGAGGAACTTAGAGGGATATTAAAGATACCTTCCCGAAGTGCTAATGCCTATCTGCATGATTTGTTGGCAAGGGCGTATAAGGAGATAGGAAGATATGAGGATGCCTTACGAGAATATCAGGAATCGTTAAGGCTGAAACCTGATAACCCTTTTACCCGTAAACAATTAGGTTTTTGTTATGCCAAAATGAAGGATTATGATGGTGTGATTCGTACCCTTAGTTGTTGTTTGCTCAATGATCCGGATGATACCTTCGTCAGAGCCTCCCTGCTTTCTGCTTATCGTCACACCAAAAGATTAGATGAAGCTGTCAAATTATTGACAGAGTTGATAAATAAATATCCTGATAAGAAGAATTTATTTGGGATCATGCGGAAACTGAAAAAGGAGTGTAGCACAGACATTCCTGTCTGTGCTCCTTAAAAAAAACAACCCCATGTGGCGGAGATTCTATCTCCATCCATGGGGTTGTTTTCATTTCTTACTATTGACATTCATGTCAATGGTTTGTTATTATCGTCTCTGTCCGCAAAACTCAGGCGAATTGTCGCAAAGTGAAACACGGACGCCTACAAGGGGATGTCCCTACGAGTGAATAACGAACAAACAAACATAGGTGTCAACTTGGGTTATTTAATACAGATTAAACAACAGTGATACCCGATGGGTATCCTTTTCCAGATCACCCCATGGTACATAGGCATAATCAACTGTAACTACTGGGTGTTTATATCCAATTCCAGCTGTTATACCAGCTCCTTCATCAATCTTAGAGCTATACCCGGCTCTTACAGCAAAGGATTTGGCTACCAAATACTCACCACCAATATTAAACTTAACATCATTATCCCTTGCCTTGGTGATATCCAGAGCAGTGGTCAGATTATTATCTAACATGGTATAAGCTGCCCCTGCTTTAATCATTAACGGTAATGAGTCGCCATCCTTGTTAAACTTTATCTTACTGCCAATATTTTGAATTGTTCCACCAACAGTAAGGTTTTCAACCGGTGTCTGGCTTAAAACCCCAAGGTCAACGGCTACACCATTAGCATTGTAACTGTCAATATTGCTTTGTATTAATTTGCCGCTTACGCCAACCAAAAGCTTATCAGAAAGCTTCCAGCCATAGCCACCGATAAGGGCTAAATCATAAGCATTGAAACTACCATCTGGCTTTGGGCTATTATTCTCAATAATATACTTATCAATATCTTCTCCTCCCAGATAGGTAAGCCCGGCACACATTGCCCCATTCTTAAATGGTGTAGCAAAACTGAGATGATCATAGTATGTGTCCACCAACCATGTATTGTGCATCGCATTTATTTGCCGACGATCAAGATTAGCTAGACCAGCCGGGTTCCAATAAATGGCATTAGCGTCTGTGGCTACAGCAGTAAAAGCCTCACCCATGCCAATCGCTCTGGCTCCTACCCCAAGTTTCAAGAAGTTTCCCGCAGATGTCCCACCTTTTTTGTGAACTGCTGCATCACAATAGATACTACCAGCAACAATCACACCCACACAAATCAAACCACTCAACATCCTTTTTATCATTGCCCGCACCTCCTTAATAAGATTAGTCGTTAAGAAAAAATAACTTGTCCAGTCGTGCCACCGATTCATCTTGACTGGCTTCGTTGTTCGTCGCTTACGAACAGTAGTATGCTCGCTTCTCACGCCTTGCCAGCCAAGCGACTCAGTGACTCTTGGTGTACAACTTATTTTTTCTTGACTCCTTAGTGATAAACATTCAGGCACATTCAATCTTGCGAATGTACCATTACACTGTGTATTTTCCAAATTGGCGTCCCCAGGGGGATTTGAACCCCCGCAGCCA
>MNYI01000027.1 GCA_001873945.1 Candidatus Desantisbacteria bacterium CG2_30_40_21 | reverse complement strand
AAAAGCTATAGGAGTCAAGAAAAAATAAGTTGTACACCAAGAGTCACTGAGTCGCTTAGATAGCAAGGCGTGAGAAGCGAGCATACTACTGTATGTAAGCGACGAACAACGAAGCCAGCCAAGATGAATCGGTGGCACGACTGGACAAGTTATTTTTTCTTGACGACATAACAAGGAGATGTTAAGATGTGGCTTTCTACAAAGGGTAGGTATGCGGTTCGTATAATGCTTGAGTTGGCACTCCATGATAAGGGACAGATTGTATCTGTCAGGGAAATTTCCGGCAATCAGGAGATTACACCTCAATATGTAGAACAAATAATGGTCAAATTGAGAAAGGCAGGTTTGATAGAAAGTATTCGCGGACCAGCTGGTGGTTATCGACTGATAAAAGAGGCATCTTCTATTACAGCCGGGGATATAATCAGGCCATTAGAAGGACATATTGGTCCCGTCTTTTGTGTTGATCCCATGATAAGCAAAAAGAAGTGCCATCGATCTCCAACATGTGCTACCAAGCTGCTTTGGAAAAAGGTTGGGGAGAAGATGACTGAGGTATTAGATACAACCACACTTGACGATCTGGTGAAGATGGATAGGGAGATGCAAGGGAAATAAGTTGATAGGTTTATGGGTTGATGAGTTGATAAGTTAAAGGAATCCAAACTCATAATCCCTAAACATTTTCCATCAACTCATCAACTCATCAACTATTCAACTTATCAACTATTTGTGTTTTCGTGGTGAATAAATTTAATTAAGGAGGCTTTTTATGCAGTTAGATGATGTTGTTATTTCAAGGGCAATAATAGAGAGTTGGAACAAGGATTTACTTGACTCACTTGATATTGATGTTGCCATTGTTGGTGGTGGACCAGCAGGTTTGACATGTGGTTATTATCTATCAAAAAAAGGGTTGAAGGTGGTGCTATTTGAACGCAACCTTTCTATTGGCGGTGGTATGTGGGGTGGCGGTATGATGTATAATAAGTGTGTATTTCAACAGGAATCCCTGCCAATCCTCAATGAGTTTGGGATACGGACACAGGAGTATCAAGATGGATATTTTATCACTGATTCATTGGAAACAGTAACTACCCTTTGCTCTGGTGCTCTTAAGGCAGGGTTAAAGATATTTAATCTTATCGGGGTTGAGGATGTGATGATTCGTCAGGAGGGTGTTACCGGTCTGGTGTTAAACTGGACTGCGGTTACTATGGCGAAACTGCATATTGATCCGCTTACTATTCGAGCAAAGGCTATCGTTGATTCCACCGGTCATGCGGCAGAGGTGGCCGGAATAATTGTACGGAAAATTGGAAAAAAGCTTCTTACGGAAACAGGGGAGATGTTAGGGGAAAAACCTATGTGGGCAGAGGTTGGTGAACGCACTATTGCGGAAAATACTAAGGAAATATACCCTGGCGTTTTCGTGGCTGGTATGTCGGCTAATGCTGTATTTGGTGGGCCAAGGATGGGTCCGATATTTGGCGGGATGCTGCTTTCAGGAAAACAAGCAGCTGAGATTATTGCCGCAAGATTATAAGACCTATATGTCTTATAAAGGAGAAATGTAGATGCAAAAAACAATTGCTGAAATTAATGAACGGATTAAAAAGGGTGATGCAGTGGTTGTTACTGCTGAAGAGATTATTGACATTGTGGATAAAAAAGGGGTTAGTCAGGCAGCTAAGGATGTGGATGTGGTTACCACTGCTACCTTTGGTCCAATGTGTTCCTCTGGCTTTTACTTTAATTTTGGGCATTCCAAACCAAGGATCAGGGCACAAAAGGTATGGCTGAATAATGTCCCTGCTTATGGCGGGTTAGCTGCGGTTGATGCCTATCTGGGTGCTACAGAACTACCGGAAGATGATCCCACCAATACCATTTATCCAGGGGCATTCAAGTATGGTGGTGCTCATGTTATTGAGGAGTTAGTATCAGGCAAGGCCGTTCAACTCAAGGCTATTTCCTATGGTACGGATTGTTATCCAAGAAAAGAGATAGAAACCCGTATCAGTCTCAATGATATGAATGAGGCAGTGCTTTTCAACCCAAGGAATGCTTATCAAAATTATAATGTGGCTACAAACTGTTCAGACAAGGTGATATATACCTACATGGGCATATTGCAACCTCGAATGGGTAATGCCAATTACTCCAGTGCAGGGCAATTATCACCCTTATTAAACGATCCGCTATATCTTACTATTGGCATTGGGACAAGAATATTCCTTGGTGGGGGGATAGGCTATGTTGTCTGGCAGGGGACACAACACAACCCATGTGCCTTGCGAGGCGAAAATAAAGTGCCTAAAAGAGGAGCCGGCACATTAGCTGTGCTTGGTGATTTGAAACAGATGAGTCCAGCCTGGCTCAAGGGTGTAAGCATGATCGGTTATGGGGTTAGCATGGCTGTAGGGATTGGTGTGCCCATTCCCATTCTCAATGAAGAGATATGTCAATTTACGGCTGTAAGGGATGCGGAGATTTATGCTCCGGTGATAGATTATAGCAAAACATATCCACAAATGGAATCAGATGTCTTGTGTGAGGTAAATTATAGCCAGCTCAAAAGTGGGAGTATTATCGTAAATGGTAAAAATATCCCCACAGGCGGACTTTCAAGCTATGCTAAGGCAAGAGAAATAGCCAATATTCTTAAAGAATGGATCAAAAAAGGTGATTTCTTACTCACAGAACCAGTGATAAATCTTCCCTCTATTGATTCTGGCATAAGCCTGAAACCGTTAAATGAAAGGGGATAGGAGGATACATGAAGAAACGAGTTGTTTTAACCTTTCCAAAACAAACCATTGAAGAGCCAATTACCTATCATTTGATTCGGGATTATGATCTGATGGTTAATATCCTGAGTGCTAAGGTTAATCCAAATGAAGAGGGAAGGATGGTGATAGAGCTAAGTGGACGAAACAAAAGAATGAATAACGGTATAGAATATTTGAAGGGATTAGGTGTAACCATCCAATCCTTAGCTCAGGATGTAACATGGGATGAACAAAAGTGTATCCACTGTACAGCCTGTATCTCCTTGTGTCCATCCCATGCCTTGAGTGTGGATCGCAGCCAGATGTTGGTTTCGTTTAATCCTGACCGCTGCATTGTTTGTGGATTGTGCCTTAAGGCATGTCCGTATCATGCGATAGAGATACAATTTTAGCCCAAGTTCATGAGTTCAAAAAAAATAAGGTAACTACTCAGCTATCAAGAGATAACTACGAATCGACAGGATCTTTCTTCTCCTTGTCATTCTGGCTTGTCCAGAATCCTTCTTCTTATCCAATCACATTTGATGTACTCAACAAAGAAGGATTCCCGACAAGCGGGAATGAC
>MNYI01000137.1 GCA_001873945.1 Candidatus Desantisbacteria bacterium CG2_30_40_21 | reverse complement strand
TTTAATTCCCGTTCAAATATTGGATTTTGATTATTAGTCCCTTCAGTAATCTTATCTATAAGTTCTTCATTATCCGTTTCATAAAGCCTGATTAATAAATAAACTTCATTGAGCAAGTTATTAGGAGATAGCGGTATCTCCTTAGATACATGATATAGAGACTTAGTAGTTTGTCCGCCATTAATTATTTTGGGGTTTGAGACCGAAATAATTTTATTGCCTCTGGCATCATCAGTGAATGAAAATTTATCGCATGTTATAGTAACGCCATTATTTAAGAACCAGAAATATTTTGCCTCCTCTATATTCGATGCGGTTTGTTTAATCTTTTTGTTAATTTTATTGTTGCCTAAAAAATATCGAATATTTCGGCTCAGAACCCTATCCCATCCCCCTGTTTTATAAATATTAATGAGTTGCTGTGCGGATATCGTTGCTACAATTCCACGCACATCGCCCAATTTTTCATCTGCGTCAAGATAGAGAATATTTTTATGTGTAGTTACATTAATCTTGCAATCCTTTTTTGATTTATCTGCTGCTGCCTGCAGAAGATCATTGCTGTCATAAAACAAGACAGTATAATTGCCTTTTTCTTCAAGCTGCCTTGCTCTTTCTTTGTCTGCTTCGTTAGGGGTAGAGGTATTAACAGCAAAATAGAGATATATCTCAGGCATTTTTAAGTCAGATTTTTCTTGAATAATGTCTCTTATTTCTTCGATTCTGCTTGCTATAATTGGTGACTGATTTTCAACAGTATAGCCTTGAAATATTTCTTCCACCTTTGCGATTGTTAAATCTATTTCATTTTTGCCGATACTTTTATTAAAATTTGTTCTGTATTTTGTCTGAAAAATATGAATAATAATATTGTTTTCTGTCTCATCTATATAAATAGCATCAATTCCCCCATCTCCGCTACCTTCTGTTGAACATAGAATCGCCTCATTTATTGTAATATCTAAGATAGATGTTATTGCAAAAACCAAAAATGCAAAAGAATCGCTATTTTTTTTGTCTTCAGGTAAATATGGATTTAGATTATCAAGGTTTGCCTTAAGAACACTTTGGAGTATTGACATAGTTTAATCTCTCCTGTTCAACCACAAAATCATAACGGTATAGAACTACAAAAGAAGTATTATTCCATAAATCATTTTGCTACGCAACATTTCATATCATTAGCCACTCTTTCAAAATCCTGATAATTATAAATATCCCTATCCCTGTTTGTTGCACATTCAGTAGACATGGTTAAAATGGAATGCCTTTCTTTATCCCTAAGGATATATCCCCGTTGCACATCATCCTTATGATAGCAGGAATGGATGCGTCTATCAAACTCAGAGGTTATCTGTTTAGAAAGCATATCAACATTATCAGGCGAGGTAATAACCACAAAATTATCCCCACCAATATGCCCAATAAAATCATCTTCATTGCCGGAAGTTTTTATTATCTCTCGCAGAATTTCTGCAACTAACTTAAGCACCTCATCCCCATGAAGAAATCCGTAAACATCATTAAATGCCTTAAAATTATCCAGATCAATTCGAATCATACCAAACTTTTTTGAGGAATCATTTATTCGTTTAAGGATATCTGATTCAATACATGTCGTTCCGGACAATCCGGTTAATGGATTTGCATCCTTTTCATGGTCAATCCGCCTTAAATGAGCATTAATTCTGGCTACAAGTTCGCGAAGGTTAAAAGGCTTTGGAAGATAATCATCTGCACCACTTTCCAGAATAGCTATCTCATCATCTATGCTTCCAGCTGTAGAAATAACAACGATAGGAATATTGGTTGTTCTTGGATCACGGCTCAATCTGCGGCACAACGAATGACTATCCATATCTGGAAGGAAGACATCTAAGATAACCAGATTAGGCTTAATTTCATATATTTTTTGTAGAGCAGATTCACCGGTTTGAGAGGTCATTGCCTCAAACCCTTCCATTTCAAGAGAGCCTTTAATGGCTCCTGCTGTCCATGGTTCATCATCAACAATCAATACTTTTTTAGGTTTAACATTTTTGCGAGATACAGACCTGAACAGATTTCTTTCTTCAGCAATAGCACCAGAAAAGGCATCTATTACCCTTGAATCAAAATCTCTCCCTGCACCCAACCTTAATTCACTCAAGGCACCATCAAAAGAAAGGGGTCCCCGGTAAGGTCGCGATGAAACCATAGCACCAAAGGCGTCAACTACCTTTATAATTCTTGCCCCGATAGGGATGTCCTCCCCTTTCAAGCCATCTGGATACCCTTTGCCATCTAAAGATTCATGATGATGTCGCACACATTTCAATATATCATCAGGCAATCCAACATCACGAAAGATTTTTTCACCAACAATTGAGTGTGACTGAATAGTTTTTATCTCCCCTTCTGTCAATTTTCCCGGTTTTTTCAATATTTCTTCATTAATGTAGAGTTTTCCAACATCATAAATAAAAGCAGCAATTTGCAAGGCTCTTGTCTGAGAGTGTGATAATCCCAATTCATTAGCAATAGCAGCAACATAAACCGACTTTTTCTCTGAATGCCCGGAAAGGTAGGCATCCTTTTCCTCTACCATTTTACTCAATGAATTAGCTATTTTGTATGCTTCTTCAAAAACATCATTATCTCCATATGCAGTAAGGGCTTTCATCATAGGTTGGACAAGATTTTTTATCTTTGTATTAATGTTATTATGATTTTCAATAACAGGCATTTCATGAAGAGAGAAAAGAATCTTTAGTTTGGAGGTGATTTCTAAATTATCAGGGTCAAAATCTAATATCTGCCTTAATGATTTTTCTGCCAGAGGAATATACTCTTTATTATCCTTTGCCTTTTCGAAGTAAATTTCAGATAAAAGAAGACAACTTTCCTTTTTTTCCGGATAAATACTGATAGATTCTTTTAGAGATAAAATAGCCTCATTTGCCTTGCCTTGTTGATAAAACTTTACAGCACAATCATGATGTGCCTGACTTTCTTGATCATTTAGAAACCGTTCAATCTCACCCTTCTTGAATCTCCAGCCCTTTCCAATCTTAATCCCTCGAATCTTTCCAGACTCAACCCATCTATATACTGTCAGGAGTTTAAGCCGAAGAATTGTAGCTATTTCTTCTATGGTCAAAAGATCTTCCATCATGCCCCCCCTTTAATAGTCATTAACACTCCTTAACACTTAGTACCTGAATACTTATAAAACTATGTAACTACTCAGGTAAAGGAATTTACCACGGAGAACACATAAGTTGATAGGTTGATAGGTTGATGAGTTTATAGGTTAAAGGAACACAGATTCATAATTCATAAACATTTCCTATCAATTCATCCACTTATCAACCCATCAACTATTCAACTTATCAACTTTTTGTGTTTTCGTGCCTTTGTGGTGAGTAGTTACGACTCCTTAATTATAAAATAAAATAAACA
>MNYI01000220.1 GCA_001873945.1 Candidatus Desantisbacteria bacterium CG2_30_40_21 | reverse complement strand
TGCATTAAGAGAGTTCCTCATCTTCCAATAAACTTTATGTATTGGATGCTGGTTACAGACAATATAAGCTTATACAAGATATTAGAAACAAAAACAGTTCTTGTGTTATACGATTACAAGATAATGTTGTTTATGATATCCTTGAGCAAAGACCCTTGACAGATGATGCTCAAAAAGCAGGGGTGCAAAGGGATATGGTTGTCCAATTAGGATGCAAAGACAAACAAAACGATCTTACTCAACCAGTGCGTATAATTGAGGTTTTTCATAAAGGTAATAGCTCAAGACCAGAAACATCAAACAAGACTATGGATTCCTCTTACACCTTACTTTTAGCAACTGACCGTATGGATCTATCTGCTGAGGTTATAGCCCTCATCTATCGTTACAGATGGCAGGTAGAACTCTTTTTTCGTTGGTTCAAATGCATTCTTGGTTGCACCCACTTGATTTCTCTTTCAAAGAATGGGGTCTCTATTCAGGTATACTGTGCCCTTATAGCCAGCATATTAATTACTCTCTGGACTGGTTGCAAGCCCAATAAACGCACCTTTGAGATGTTGGGTTTCTATTTTATGGGCTTGGCTACTGAAGAAGAGTTAGCCCAGCATATCCAAAAATTAAAACCCAAAGAGATTGAGAATTCTACCTAAAAATTGACAATTTTACTGATATTTTTTTCACCCCAAAGACCAAATCACATCTGGAAAAGAAAGAAGATTGCGTATTACAGAAAACATTTTACTCCCAATAATGTTAAAGGGATTGGTATGCTATTTTTCTGCATAATACTATCCATTCTCATTCATCTTTATGATATACCCTCTAATCCTCAAAAACCAAAAGCTTATTCTTGCTTCCTTTAACGATTTTTTGGATAATTTAATCCTGAAACTGACAGCTTACCAATTTTAGGTTAATATTCGAAAATCACAAGCAAGAATCGTGCCAAATCATTCCGAACAGTATTGGGTGCGACCCTAATTCTCTCTCCCGCTGAGATTAGATTACCATCCTGCCACCTCGAGGCGATAGCTGAGCTTTAGTGATTCCCGTAGACTCGGGTTTTTTGTGAGCGATTACCTTGATATAGTAGGGCGTCTTCGTTTCGGTTAAATAAACGGTAACCTTGTAGAGAACGCCTCCGATAATTGCTTGCGTACTTCCTTCGCGGGTTGGGTTTCCATTTTTCGATGGATGAATTCGCCCGAAAGGGACGATGGTGCCTTCGACTCTGACAAATGTTGAAAATTCGTCTGGAAAGGGAACCCCATTCTGTGAGTATTCGTAAAATGCATTTCCTACCTTGCTGACATGTTTCTCGATTTCAATTTGCAAAGGTTGATTACCATAGGACAAATCTATTGCATTTGCTGTCATGAAATCAGAGCCAAGGTCCAAGATATTGAGTGGTTGCCCTTGCGGATTCAAGAACTCCACTAAAATGTGGGATGGTGCCGAAGGTGTCTTGGTTGTTGCTAACATCATTTGCATCTCCTCTCATTTGTTAGGCTTCTTTTTGCAATCTTACGCTTGACTGTTATCTTACACCAGAGTACTACCTTATGACGACAGTTCTTATGCCTGAGAAATATCTTGCGTTGACAAGGCTAATGCTAATCATCATCTTTAGTTGTTGTCTGCTCTATGCCTAAGTTTGTGTGCATGAGGTGGTTATGCCGCCACTTGAAGTTCTCTGACATGAAGAATTTCCTTCATGGTCATAGAACGTACATTTTTGCTCTCAAGACTGACTACAGCAAGAGTCTCACTTTCACCCGTCACGAACTCGACCTCATATGCTTTGCTATCCTTGTAACAATGAACAATAGTACCGATATCTCCTCGCCGAAGTCCGTACTCATCGAGATCGTGACAAAGCACTATTATATCATGCTCTTCGATCATGTTGTGCTCCTTTTATCTGTTGCGAACATCCGTTGTGGATACGCCGTTATAAACCTTGGTCGTTCATCATGTGGTTCGACAATCCAAATAGTTCGAATTTTAGTAGAAATACCACTGGGAGTAGGCAACATACCATCTACAATATACTTTATGCCAAATAAAGTCCTAATCTCTTCGGCAACAAATTCCGTATATGCAATAGTCATAAGTTCCTGTTCAAACAACTCAATGTTGTCATCATTAAAACCAAGTGATCGGAAAAACTTTGCTTTCGCTTTTCCGATTGCATGAGTTTCCGATAGTAAATACTTCCGTAGCTTTTGTCCAGAGATATACGCCTTTTCGTAATTGGGAATCTGCCTCATTTGCTCAACATTTCCTAATCCTTAGATACTTTTACTATATAATGTCAAAATAACTTGCTTTTTGGCAGGTTCGTTTTTCTTCTTCACACTGATGATTACATCTTACACCTGAGTAATCTCTTATACTTCGGTTCAACCTCTGATATTGCTTCCGGTTGCAATCTTAAGCCCCGAGTAATATCTTAACCTCTCGTATGAGTCTAACCAGTGATTATACAGATATGTATATCACTCAAATTGGAATGATATACAGAAACTGTATGTCAACATCTTATCACATTTTCATCACAATGTCAAGAAAAAAAGTTGACAAAAAACAAAAAATTCTGGGTGAGCGTTGCATAAGCTATATGCCTATTAAAACAAGGAGTTACAACAAGGGAAAATGGGGACAGCGCCCTATTTTTAGAAGAAAAAATAGGGCGCTGTCCCCATTTTCCCCAGAATGTTATCAAAGGAAAAATGACAAACTACGGACAATTTTGTGTCAAGAATTGTCGTAACCCTTTATAAACATTATGTTAATTATGCAACGCTCTCGTCTCCGTGTCTCTGTGGTGAATCAAAAACCATAATTAGAATTGCTGAAATATTCAACAGCAATTCTGGGTGAGTTATAACATGTATCGTTTCAAGGACTTATGAATAATATCAAAATATCTTTTCGCAGGATTTTATCCAAAAATATGACTGGATAAACCTTAATAAAAGAGCCATAACCCCTTTGTTAAAGCAAGACTTCTTATCATTTCTTGCTTTCTAATTTTTGTTGCAAAATATATCATGTTCACCGAGAATTGCTGTTTGTCAACAATTTTATTTGACATTTTGCTAGAATTGTGATAAAATATCAATATACAGTTTCTGGATATCATTCCAATTTGGGTGATATACAGAACTGTATAATCACTGGTTAGACTTACAAAGAGAGCGTAAGATATTACTCAGGTGTAAAATAGTAATTAATCTTACAGCTGGTTATTTTTGTCATCAGGCATAAGAAATATATAAAACAAGGGGTGTAAATGGGCATTCGTTTTGAGTGGGATGCAACAAAGGCAGAAATTAACATCAAAAAACACTGTGTTAGTTTTGACGAGGCAAGCACAGTCTTTCAAGACCCATTGGCATATATTTTTAACGACACAGAGCACTCTGTTAAAGAATTTCGAGAAATTATTATTGGTCATTCAGTCGTGGGACATTTGCTGATAGTTTCATTCACGGAGAGAATCCCGGATGTGGTTCGCATCATCAGTGCTCGTCCTACAACCAAAGCCGAGAGGAAAGATTATGAAGAAAACCATTAATTATAGTTCAACTGCTGCTGTTGATGACGATTTGCGTTCGGAGTATCGCTTTGATTATTGTAAAGCCAAACCGAACCGTTTTGTTAAAAAGGCAGTGGAGGGACAGGTTGTTGTAATTCTGGATGAAGATATCTCAAGGATTTTTCGTACACCTGAATCTGTTAGATCTGTGCTCAGAGCACTTATTGCCACGATGCCAACAAGTCCACAGCAGAAAATGCGGATGAAGGGCATAGCTGAAGTCAGACCTTGAATATTGAATTCACAATATTTCGGTAAACCAAAAAAAAAGAAAAAAAACAGAGAAGAAAGTCTAACAAGAAAGCGTAAGACAGTATACTTCACAAGATCACAAATTTATATTTTCTATTTTCTCGCAAAGACGCTAAGATCGCAAAGAATATAAAAACTTTGCGTCCTTTGCGCCTTTGCGAGAGATTTTAAAAAACGCAATTTATGCCCTCACTGAGTATACAATTGTAGATTCCACTTAAAAACTGACCCACTTTTCCACTCAAAACTGACCCACCCCTTAGCTGACATTATAGCATAAACGGCTATAATAATCAACCATCTTTTTCGGTCAATTTATCCTTTATCCGATAGCTTTTTCCATTAATTTGGACAACGAAAGAATGATGTAACAATCTATCGAGAATAGCTGACGCAATAACATTATCACCAAACAT
>MNYI01000122.1 GCA_001873945.1 Candidatus Desantisbacteria bacterium CG2_30_40_21 | reverse complement strand
AATTTGTAACTACATGGCAGAAATTTGTAACTACTCAGGTAAAGGAATTTACCACGGAGAACACATAAGTTGATAGGTTGATAGGTTGATGAGTTTATAGGTTAAAGGAACACAGATTCATAATTCATAAACATTTCCTATCAATTCATCCACTTATCAACCCATCAACTATTCAACTTATCAACTTTTTGTGTCTTCGTGCCTTTGTGGTGAGTAGTTACAAAAATTATTTAATAAATTAAAAAAAAGCTTGCGATTATTCCAATAATATAGTATAATATAAAATGTGTTTATAATGGTATAATAAATCATGATAATCAAGATAGATAGTGAACAGGCTGACCTTGTTCGCAAACTGGGCTGGCTTTCCAGTGTGGGGATTGTTCTGGTTGCATGTATCTTTTTTGGGCTGGCTATTGGATATTATCTTGACAAATGGCTGCATACTGCCCCATGGTTAACCTTGAGTTTTTTGTTATTTGGGATGATTGCAGGTTTTTGGAATAGTTTTGAGATAATAATGAGGTGTTTGAAGGAATAGCACATGAAAATATTGACTGATATTCGGAAATGCTCAATATTTTTAGCCGTGATATTGTGTTTAATAGGGCTTTTGAGTGGTAAGATTTATTTATTTGCAGGATTATCTGTTGGCTGTATGCTTAGTATTTTGAATTTTCATGGACTAAGTATGGCAACACAAAAGATTGTTCAGATTAATGACAAAAAGTCTGCCATTACCTTTGTAATTATAAACTATATGGCAAAACTTGCAGTGATCACAATTGTGCTGATAATTGCCATAAAGATTAGCCTTTTAGCCTTTATCGGGATTTTAACAGGATTAATGACTATAAATATGGCTATTCTGTTACAGGCATTTCGGCTTAAGACAATGAGTGAATGAACAAACCATAACCATAACCTCGAAGGGGTTATGTTATTATAGGAGAATTTAATGCACGCTGAACCACCATTTTTATTGGCTCCACTTACCAAATGGGTAGATGCTCAAATAGGGCAGTGGATTCCGATTAATGATTATATTGTGATGACTTGGCTGATTATGTTAATAATAATTGCAGCATCTGTAGTTATCCGTTTGGGATTAAAGAAAATTCCTACAGGTTTGCAAACCATCATGGAGATACTCACAGAGGAGCTTTTGAATCTGTCTAAGCAATTAATGGGTAAAAACGCCAGATTTTTCTTTCCATTAATGGGAACATTCACCATCTTTATCCTTCTTTCCAACCTTATAGGACTTGTCCCCGGGCTAAAAGCCCCTACTGCAAATTGGAATACTACAATTGCCATGGCTGTTATTGTCTTCCTTTCCACGCATTTCTTTGGGATAAAACAAAAGGGATTACTAAAATATCTCATACATTTTACCGAACCATGTCCCAGTATGGGATGGTGGGTGTGGCTTACTCCCCTACCCTATGGGCTCTTTTTTATTCACCTGATTGGTGAGATTGCCAAACCATTTTCCCTATCTATCCGACTCTTTATTAATATGGCATCAAAGCATCTAATGTTAGGGGTATTGGCATTATTATTTATCCTGTTCTTAAAGAAATTGGCCTTACTGTTTTTACCGGCATTGTTAGTACCATTTGTTATGGCTCTTGGTATCTTAGTATGTTTTGTTCAAACATTTATCTTTGTTTTATTGTCCATGGTTTATATTGGCATGGCAACACAGGAAGATGAGCATTGACAGTAGAACAGACATTCTTGTCTGTTAACCATTTTATTTAATAAAAAGGAGGGTGGGATAATGGAGAATGCGTATTTTTATGCTTTAACCGTACTTGCAGCAGCTATTGGAGTCGGGATAGCAACAATAGGTACTGGCATTGGTCAGGGTATTGCTACAGGTAAGGCAGTTGAGGGAATTGCCCGACAACCTGAGGCAGCAGGCAAGATAATGGTACCATTTATTCTTGGATTGGCAATCATGGAAACATTAGTGCTTTATGCTCTGGCTGTCTCCTTGATATTGCTATTTGCTAATCCGTTTGCCAGTATGTTTACTGCAGTAGCTCATTAATTCTATTCGTTTAATGATGATGATTACAAACAGGGATGCTTGCGTTACTCTATTGGGGTGCAGATGTTATTAACCTCTGCACCCGATTTTTATGGGGGTTGAGAAAAAAATGGAAGGACTACAGATTAGTTGGCAGATTTTCTTAGTTCAATTGTGTTTCTTTATACTACTTCTGGGAATTTTAAGCAAATTGCTTTTTAAGCCTATAGTTAGTTTTATGGATGCCAGAACTAATCAAATCAAGGATGAGTATAAGAGTATAGAGGATACAAAGACTGAAATAGAGGGTGTAAAAAAACAATATCAGAATCAGTTAAATGAGTTGACTGGTAAGACAAATACCATTATTCAGCAAGCAATAAAAACAGCCGGGGAAAGTAAGCAGAAAATAATTGATGAGGCAAGAAAAGAATCCAACCATATATTGCAAAAGGCAACCTTGGAAATAGAATTGGAACGAAAAAAGGCTGTGGCTGAATTATATAAAGAGGTTTCAGGGTTATCTGTGTTGTGTGCCTCAAAGATTATAGAGGGGTCAATAAATCCTGATATGGCTGATAGATTGGTGAAAGAGGTTATTGATGGATTGGATGGCATATCAGACCAGTCTGACATGCCACAATAGGAGAAAATTATGCTACAGAGTTCTATTGCAACCAGTTACGCCAGGGCATTTTTTGATATTGCCATGGAAGATGAAAAAATAGATGAATATGGGCAGGAGATTGCAACAGTGGGACGAGCCTTAAGCATGAATCCTGAGTTTTTCAGATTAATCTATCATCCAGGATTAACAGGTATTCAAAAAAAAGAACTGCTGGAAAAAATACTCACAGTTTGTTCCCTTTCCAAACCAACACAGGAATTTCTAAGGGTACTGGAGAAACGAAAGAGGATAAATTTGATTCAAGAAATAGCTGACTCTTACCTGCAAATGGTAGATTGTCAGAAAAATATAGTTACAGTTATTGTAACCTCAGCCGTGTCGATTAGCATTGCTTATCAAGAGGCATTAAGGGATAAACTTTCTTCTGTTGTCTCTTCTCTCCCTCTCCTCATGGGAGAGGGACGGGGTGAAGGTTCAACTGTGATACGGCTATCAATGCAGGTGAATTCAGAGATAATCGGAGGATTAATAATCAGAATACAGGATATGGTTATTGATGGAAGTGTTCGGGGGAGATTGGATAGATTAAGGGAAAGAATGGTACAAGGTACGAAATAAATCCCAAATGGATGACATTATGTAGCACAGACATTCTTGTCTGTGATTTTTTATAACTACTCACCACAAAGGCACGAAGACACAAAAAGTTGATAAGTTGAATAGTTGATGGGTTGATAAGTGGATGAATTGATAGGAAATGTTTATGAATTATGAATCTGTGTTCCTTTAACCTATAAACTCATCAACCTATCAACCTATCAACTTATGTGTTCTCCGTGGTGAATTATTTTACCTGAGTAGTTACGAGTCAAGAAAAAATAAGTTGTACACCAAGAGTCACTGAGTCG
>MNYI01000161.1 GCA_001873945.1 Candidatus Desantisbacteria bacterium CG2_30_40_21 | reverse complement strand
CATGAAAACACTAAATGGACACCAATTTTGGCAAGTTTTGATAAATCGATAAAATTTACATCATGTGTCAACCCAAACATGTCAATAACTTATGACATTTGTCAAGTTGGGATTTTCGTGTAATTTTATCGCTATTTTTGTTGTAACTCCTTGTTTTAATAGGCATATAGCTTATGCAACGCTCTCATAAATATTGCCCTGATTCAACTTGAAAAACCTCTTGACAACATTGATTTGATATGTTATATTAATAAAGCATTGTAACTACTCAGCTTTATTGCAAAAATGTCATCCCGAAGGAGTACTCGACTGAGGGATCTTGTCTTATGCAATGGTTACGATAATGATGATTGGGACAACAGAAAAGAAAGATTCCTCACAGTAGTTCGGAATGACAGAAAAGTAAAAGCAAATATGTCCAAAATAACAATAGCTGAGTAGTTATACTCAAGTGGGACATAAATTGCGTTTTTCGCTGGTCTTAACCAACGATAGCTGTGTTGTTCAGGTGAGCAATAGTATATACTATTGCTCACCTGAACGCCTTGCTCTCCTTGATTAATCCTCACCGAAAAAATCGCAATTTATGCCCCACTTGAGTATACATATTAATAAAGCATTATAGATAAGGAGGCATAAATATATGCGTAGTAATGTAATGAAAAAAGGGCTTAAGGCTGCTCCTCATCGTTCCCTGTTCAAGGCAATGGGTTATACAACGGAAGAGATTAATAGACCATTGATTGGTATTGCCAATTCAGCCAACCAGATAGTACCGGGTCATATCCATCTTGATAAAATAGCTGAGGCTGTGGCAAATGGGATAAGGATGGCTGGGGGGACACCTATAGAATTTTCTACCATTGGTGTTTGCGATGGGATTGCTATGAATCATGCGGGCATGAAGTATTCTCTGGTTAGTCGGGAGATAATCGCTGATTCTGTAGAGATAATGGCCATGGCTCATCCATTTGATGCTATGGTATTTGTTCCTAATTGTGATAAAATAGTGCCTGGTATGATGATGGCTGCTGTAAGGCTTAATATTCCTTCTATCTTTATCAGTGGCGGACCAATGCTGGCTGGAAGGTTTGATGGACACCCGGTTCAACTCATCTCCATGTTTGAGGGCATAGGAAAGGTTTTGACCAATAAGATGAAGGAATCAGAATTAGATGCTTTAGAGGATGCTGCCTGTCCTGGTTGTGGTTCATGTGCAGGTATGTTTACCGCAAACTCAATGAATTGCCTGACAGAGGCTCTGGGCATGGGATTGCCGGGTAATGGAACTATTCCTGCTGTTGAGGCAGCAAGGATACGATTGGCAAAAGAGGCAGGAAAAAAAATAATGGAATTATTGCAGAATAATATTCGTCCAAGGGATATTATCACTGGAGCCTCTCTATCTAATGCCATTGCTGTGGATATGGCTCTTGGGTGTTCAACTAATACAGTATTGCATCTTACAGCTATTGCTCATGAGGCAGGGGTTAGCCTTGATCTAAATAAATTTGATGAAATAGGTAGAAAAACACCTCATCTTTGTGATATGTGCCCTGCTGGTCCACACTTTCTCCAAGACTTAAATGAGGCTGGCGGGATTCCATCTGTGATGGCTGAATTAACTAAATTAGGGTTGTTAAACCTTGAATCAATAACAAGTACAGGTTATAGTGTGGGTGAAAATATAAGGGGCAGAAAGATACTCAGGCATGATGTTATTCGCACAATTGATAACCCGTATCATCCTGTAGGTGGAATTGCTATCATGAAGGGCAATCTTGCCCCAGATGGGTGTGTGGTTAAGCAATCTGCGGTTCTACCGGAGATGATGGTGCTTTCTGGCTCAGCAAAGGTATTTAACTCAGAGGAAGATGCTACGGATGCTATCATTACTCATCAGATAAAAAAGGGTGATGTTGTGGTTATCCGCTATGAGGGTCCAAAGGGTGGACCTGGTATGAGAGAGATGCTTACCCCTACTTCAGCCATTGTTGGTATGGAGCTTGACAGTCATGTGGCATTGATTACAGATGGCAGGTTTTCAGGTGGAACAAGGGGGGCAGCTATTGGGCATATCTCGCCAGAGGCAGCCGAGGGTGGTCCCATTGCCCTGATACAAGATGGTGATATGATAAATATTGATATTCCTAATCGAACAATTGAGTTGGACATTTCACAAGAAGAGATGGCTGAGAGAAGAAAACAATGGAAACAGCCGAAACCAAAGGTAACTGTCGGGGTGCTGGCAAGGTATGCAGCTCAGGTTACTTCTGGTAGTATGGGGGCGGTGTTGAGGTAAGGCTGTAGGCAGAGGCATGGTTTATCTGTGTCTGATTATCAACATTTAGGGGCGCAACCGCAAGAATTGCCCCTACTAATGGACAACATATAATGAAAAGAGTATCCGTTATTGCTATTATAACAACTGGCATCTTATTCATGGCTCAGGATAGCTTTGCCTATGGATTGCTGACCCATATTGAGCTGGCTACCCAAACAATAAGGATATTGGGTCCAGAGGCTAAGGGAATATTGGATATTTATTTTGCCTATTTTACGCTTGGGGCAATCGGACCTGACCTTTTCAATAAAACTCCATTTAGCCGCATACTTCATCATGACCTGTTAACAAGGTTTGCTATAGCCCTTTTAGACTATATCAAAATGGTAAAAGATGGTGAAAAAAAGGATAAACTCAGGGCATATATCTATGGTTATTTAACCCATATTGCCGGAGATATTCATGGTCATCCCTTAGCACATCAACTGAGCAGCCAGAGGGAGCATAATTTAAGATTGTTAAAGGTTTATGCCCATCAGGATTTACATATTGCCATAAAATATCATCCCAAGCCTGATAGTTATAATGCCCAGTTACAAATTTCCCTGTACTGCCTTGATGGGGATATTGCTCAAATGTTGATTGAGGTGTATAATAAGGTAAGCCCTAAAGGCAGTAACATGGACTGGAAGACCTTGATGACATGTTTTGATCGGACAAAGTTTAGTGTCTGGTTATTGACCCTTCAGGCAAATAATGCTTTTTTCAGGCAAATATTTATGCCATTTTCTCCAAATCTTAAATATACCTTGGAATTTGATCGCAATTTTAGCCTTGCAAAAAAAACCGCAGAACAATTTATCTCTTCAGGTCATTCATATCTTTATCAACTGCCCTGGGAAAAAGATTTTGGTGATGTATTTAATGAAGGGTTGAAAATAGATTGCCCCTTGTGTTTTAAGGCAAAGGGGAATTAGGGTCTGTCATAAAATGAGAATTGCTGTGTTGCATCGTAACTACTCAGGTAAAGTAATTCACCACGGAGAACACATAAATTGATAGGTTGATAGGTTGATGAGTTTATAGGTTAAAGGAACACAGATCCATAATTCATAACCATTTACTATCAATTCATCCACTTATCAACCCATCAACTATTCAACTTATCAACTTTTTGTGTCTTCGTGCCTTTGTGATGAGTAGTTATGTTGCATCACTATTTTTGCATT
>MNYI01000174.1 GCA_001873945.1 Candidatus Desantisbacteria bacterium CG2_30_40_21 | reverse complement strand
TATAGCTGCATTTTTATTCATGGGTATTGCACTTCCTAAGATGAAGAATCTGTATTCTGGCTACCCTTGAGTAGTTACGCTTACATGTAACTACTCACCACAAAGGCACGAAAACACAAAAAGTTGATAAGTTGAATAGTTGATGGGTTGATAAGTGGATGAATTGATAGGAAATGTTTATGAATTATGAATCTGTGTTCCTTTAATCTATAAACTCATCAACATATCAACCTATCAACTTATGTGTTCTCCGTGGTGAATTACTTTACCTGAGTAGTTACTATCCCCTATAAAAAAATTTATCCAACCCAACCATATGCTGCTCAATTAAACCTTCTGCCTTTAATACCTCTGCCCTTCTTTTGGCGAGATTATTTTCTGCGACAATATTTAAGTCATCTATGGTATAGAGAAAGACACCATCTATTTCCAGTATCTCTTCTGGAATATCCCTGGGGACAGCAAGATCAATAAAAAGCAGAGGACGATTAGCCCTTTTATTCATAACAACTAGGGCTTGTTGATATTTGATAATATGATGTGGAGCAGAGGTGGAGGAGATGATAATATCTACGAACTGCATTTCGCATAAAAAGTCATCGAATCTGATTGCTTTGCCAGAGAATTCTTCAGCCAATCGTTGTGCCTGTTCAAAGGAACGATTAGTTACCAGAATAGTACTGCATTCATGAGAGATAAGGTGTTTAAGGGTTAGTTTGCTTGTCTTGCCAGCACCAATAATCATGGCTGTCTTGCCAGCAAGACCATCAAGAATATCCTCTGCCAGATCAACAGCAATAGAACTTACAGAAACAGCTCCCCTGCCAATACCTGTTTTTGTTTTTACCCCTTTTACCACGGAAAAGGCATGAGAAAATAATTGATGAAGGATTGGTCCCACAGTGTGATGCTGTTTAGCAAGGTTATAGGCAGCCTTTATCTGACCAGTTATCTGATTTTCACCAACAACCATCGAATCCAGACTGGATATTACTCGAAATAAGTGCCTTATTGCCTCATGGTCAATAGAAAAATAGCTTTTTTCTTCAAGAATCTCAAAGGGAAGTTTTGAGTATTGACTAAAAACAGAAATGAGGTTATGCCTCGTTTCTTCCTTGGTCCCCTTAAAAATCCCATAGACTTCAGTTCGATTACAGGTGGAAACAAAGACTACTTCGCAAGCAATACCATGAAGAAGTCTTAAAACCTCATCAGCCCTGTCCCCTTCCACGGCAACCTGTTCCCGTATCTCTATCCCAGCAGTATGATGACTTAATCCAAAGGTAAAAATTCTCATGATTTATATAGTATAATCAAAGTGTTGCGAATTGTCAAGGATATTTTGCATATTCCTGAATATTCAGCTGCGTTACATTTTAGTTGACTTCTTTTATCAAATGATGTATAATTGGTGATAAGGTTAAACTGTTACTAATCATACAATCTATTTTGAGGTGATATTTATGCCATTTGCATCTATTCCAGAGGCTATTGAAGAAATAAAGGCAGGTCGGATGCTGATTGTCGTTGATGACGAGGATCGGGAAAATGAGGGTGATATGCTGATGGCAGCTGAAAAGGCTACGCCAGAGGCAATAAATTTTATGGCAAAATATGGCCGGGGGCTTATCTGCTTACCTATCATTGGAGCACGATTAGATGAATTAGGATTAAACCCTATGGTTAGCGGATCCTCTGATGTTCGGGAGACAGCATTTACTGTATCCATAGATGCCAAATTTACAACGACTACCGGAATATCTGCCTATGATCGAGCCGCAACCATTAAATGCGTTTTGGACCAAAAAACCAGATCAAATGATCTTTCCAGACCAGGACACATCTTTCCATTAAGGGCACAGGAGGGTGGTGTATTAAAACGAACAGGTCATACAGAGGCAGCCGTAGATCTCTCAAGACTGGCTGGACTTTATCCAGCCGGGGTAATATGTGAGATCATGGATGAGGATGGCAACATGGCCAGGCTTCCAAAGCTGATTGAGGTAGCAGAGAAACGAAATCTGAAGATAATATCCATTGCTGACCTTATTGCTTATCGACGAAGAACGGAAAAGTTAGTGAAAAGAGTCACTGAAACAAAATTGCCTACAGATTTTGGTGATTTTACTATTATAGGCTATGAATCAGTGCTTGATACCCAGCATCATATTGCCTTAGTAAAGGGATGTGTTGAAAATAAAGCTAATGTTCTGGTACGAGTACATTCCCAATGCCTTACCGGTGATCTCTTCAAATCTCAGAGATGCGATTGTGGGCAACAATTTGTTCAAGCAATGAACATGATAGAAGAGGAAGGTTGTGGTGTACTGCTGTATCTGCTTCAAGAGGGAAGAGGTATTGGTCTAATTAATAAACTCAGGGCTTACTCTATTCAGGATGAGGGCTTTGATACGGTTGAAGCCAATCAAAGGCTTGGATTCAAGCCAGATCTCAGGGACTATGGGATTGGTGCCCAGATATTATCCGATCTTGGCCTTTCAACAATACGGCTCATGACCAATAATCCTCGGAAAATTATTGGATTAGAAGGATATGGACTTTCTGTTGTAGAACGAGTACATATTATCATACCGCCAACAAAAAATAACCTGTTCTATCTTCAGACAAAACAAGAGAAATTAGGACACTTATTAGGGATGTGAGAAAATGGGACAGCACCCTATTCCCCCCGGTGGAGGAAAATATCCGGCAAAAATTTAGGGTGCGGTTTGCCCTGACAGTCCAAATCTTTTTACTTGACATTTTAATACTTTATGGTATAATCTTAGGAAATGTCAAACACAAGGAGGATTTACATGAAAAGATTGAGTGTTTATTTTATATGCCTATTATTTACATGGGCTTCAATGGGATGTGCCAAAAAAGCGGTGACAGAAAAACAAACGGATATAGTTGCAGATATAACTCATCAAGAAATAGCAGGCACGCAAACGCAAGAAAAAGGAGCAAGTACCATGATTAAAGAAGAGATAAAGGAAGAAATACCTGAAAAGAAAACAGAAGAAATAGCTGTTATTGACACTAAGTTTGGTAAGATACAAATTAGATTTTTTGAAGAGGATGCCACAAATCATGTCCAGAATTTCAAAAAACTTGCCAGACAAGGATTTTACAATAACACAACCTTTCATCGGGTTATACCCGGATTTATGATCCAGGGCGGTGATCCTAATACTAAGGACGATGATCGTTCGAATGATGGATTAGGTGGTCCTGGTTATACTATCAATGCTGAATTTAACAGTCGTTCTCATCAACGAGGCATTGTTTCCATGGCGAGATCTAATGACCCAAATAGTGCTGGTTCTCAATTCTTTATCTGTGTGGCACCAGCTACATTTCTGGATAAGCAATATACGGTCTTTGGAGAGGTGATAGATGGGATGAGTGCTGTGGATAAAATAGTCAATGCCCAGAAAGATTCGCAGGATAATCCATTAGAAAAGATAGCTATGACTGTAACGGTAATGAGTATGCCGGGGAAATGAAAAATGGGGACAGCGCCCTATTTTCCCCATTTTCCACTTTCGTGAAGACAAGTTTCACGAGGGTAAACTCCGGCAGGAATACAGATTTATTTAGTGAGTAATACAGATGTCTAACGCTCAAAGACAAGCGATAGAAACGGAATTGTACGGCTGATTAAAATGCGAGGAAGATGATCATGATTCAGAAAGTTGTAAAGAAAGTTAACTTAAGCGACTACTCCGAAATCAAGGATAACCTTACTTACTGGTTATCTAAGAGTCCGGAAGAACGAGTTGCAGCCGTTGAGTTTTTGAGGAAACAATACAATGGAAGTTCAGTCAGACTTCAGAGATCTGCTTGCGTTATTCAACGCACATAAAGTTGATTACATGATAGTTGGTGCATACGCACTTGCATATCATGGAGTTCCACGATATACAGGTGATATCGACATTCTTGTACATCCTGATTCGCAAAATGCTCAGCATATTCTCTGTGCACTTGAGGAGTTTGGTTTTGGAACTATTGGATTGAAGGCTGGGAAAAATGGGGACAGCGCCCTATTTTTTCTTCTAAAAATAGGGCGCTGTCCCCATTTTTCCATTTTTCCCACCCCCTATCCCCAGTCAGAAGAGGACATATCACAGATTATCCTTCTTTCTGGCAAAGCCTGAAAATCAATACCTCCATAACTATATAATACAGTTTGGGATCCTGACTTTTCAGGCTGATATCTGTCTCAAGAAGGAGGGTAAATACATTCCTTAAGTCTTGTTCTTGATGAAATTCTGCCTGTTTCAACAGTGAAGTCTGTTGAGCAGGCCAATTAATTTTTAGTGTTTTCCATATCTGGGCGGTGGGTATGCCTTGCTTTTGTAGAAATTTTAGCTTGAAGATGTTACGAAGATGTCTGGTTATCATGAAAAGTATCTTTACTGGCTCTTCTTTTTGAGACAACAAATCATTTAATGCCTTTAGAGCCTGCTGCGCCCTTTTCTGTCCAATAGCATCCATGAGTTCAAAGATATTAGCCTCCCTGTTATTGCTTACTACTTCTGTTACATCAATAGTCTCAATGTGTTCCTTTTTTCCTACAAAGAGGCATAGCTTTTCTATCTCTGAAGATAATCCTGATAAGCCTGTGCCTACCTTAGAAACAAGGAGACGACTGGCATCTGTCCGTATCTTTTTTTTATATTTCTGCACCTGTTGTCCAATCCAATCGTTAACCTCTGATTCATAAAGAGAGTAGAAATTTACTACCTGACATCCATCATGGACAACATCCTTTTCTATTTTTTCTGTAATAAGGATTAAACAGGTATGAATTGTGGGTGATGAAAGGTATGGGGTTAATTGTGTTTTATCCTCTTTAGAAAGCTTGGAGAAATTTTTGACAATAACCAGCTTTTTTTTTGCTCCAAACGGCATGGCTTTGCAAGCATTAATTATTGTAACTGCCTGATTAGTATCTCCATAGATTACTTGAAGATTCATCTCAACCAAATCACCAGGGGTAAACAATCGACCCTTGATAATTTTAATACATTCTTCCTTAAGATATTCCTCTGGACCAGCCAAAAGATAAACAGGCAATAATTCGGATTTTTTTAATTCAGAGAGAAAATGTTTGTATGTTATCATGATAATTATAATATCATAAAATAAGCCGAAAAGCAAGGAATTTGTTGCTGCAGCAATTCTCATTATGGCAAAACTTATGTTCAAAGGGGAATAAGGGAATAGAGAAGATGGTGTCGATTATCAACAGAATTGTCGGTAGAACAGGTATTTCTGCCCGTCCTGTTGCAGATGACAGGCAAGAATGCCTGTCCTACCGAAATAATAACATTGCTTGTCATCTGCCAATCAACTCCCTTATTTTTGCCTTAATATCGTTACTTCTTATCAATGCCTCTCCAATCAGGACTGCATGAATCCCCTTTTCCCTGTAAAGGGATATTATTTCCGGAGACGATATACCGCTCTCACTTACCACTATTTTCCCATGGGGTAATAATACCTTGAGCATCAGGGTTGTTTTTGGTTCGACAATAAATGTCCTGAGGTTTCTATTGTTTATCCCAATTATCAGAGCATTAGTCTCAAGTACTTTTTCTACATCATCGGTAGAATGTGTTTCTACCAGACAATCCATCTGCAAGGCATGTGCAATATCCATAAACCTATTCATCTGACCAATAGAAAGACCAGAAGCAATCAAAAGGATGGCATCGCTACCAGCTATGGCTGCCTCATAAATCTGGTATTCATCAATTATAAAATCCTTACACAACACAGGGATATGAACGGCTGCCCTTACCATTTTAAGAATATCCATGCTTCCCTGAAAAAAATTTTCATCTGTAAGCACAGAGATGGCTTTTGCCCCAGCCTCTTCATATTCCATGGCAAGGGCTATAGGGTCAAAGTCTTCTCTAATAACTCCGGCTGATGGTGATGCCTTCTTTACCTCAGCAATCAGGTTAATCCCGTCAGTCGAAGAAATAGCTGTCTTAAAACTTCGCCTTACAAGAAGGCTATAGCTTTTTGCTTTTAACACCTCAAGAGGCACATTGTTTTTTCTTTCCGCAACCTCTATGGTTTTATGCTTTAGGATTTCAGTTAAATACATTTTTTCTCCCTCAATGGTATTTCCATAATAGCTTTTATAATACCATATTTTTTTATTTTGTCAAGTTAATTCTGTCTCCGAGGACTGACACCTGTCGATTTTATTCTTGACAATGGGTAGGATTTGTGTTAAAATGTTTCTTTCTTTATGAGCTTTTCATATTCACGAGATTTCCACATTTTATTGAACAAGTGCCACGAAATGGAGTGCATTATATTGAAACAGGAGAAGGTTCTTGATGCTATTTTACGGTCATCGGCAATAAATATTGCTGCAAGAGGTTTTGGGTATGTAAAAAATGTAGCTATTGCTGTATTAATCGGCTTTAATGCTCAAACCGATGCCTTTTTCATGGCTTTAACCCTGATAAGTATCTTCCTTACCTTTGCAGATGTTTTTGATTCTATAGGTGTTCCCAATTTAGTCAGGGCAAGAGAAGAAAGCAGGGAAAGGTTTTTAAAATTAAGCAGTCTCCTTCTTACCTTTACCATTATTCTTGCCGTTCTTCTTTTGATAATCTCTATTTTTTCGTATCCATTAATCTCAAAGATAGCTATTGGTTGGACAGGGGATAAAAAAGGGTATCTGGCACTTTATTTCTATCTCCTTCTTCCGTATCTATTTTTTAATTTCTTTTTTCATCATTTTGGGGCAATCTTGAGAAGCGAGAGATTGTTTACCCCGTATTTTATAGGGGAACTGATATTTTCAATGTTTACCAGTATATTTATTGTTATAGGATTATTAATCTATAAAAATCCGATGGCAATTCCTGTATCATTTTCTATAGCTCAAGTTATTGCAACAGGCTATATGATTTTTGCAGGAAGAAGACATCTACAAGTAGCCTTTTTCATAGATAATACCTCAAAAGAGATATTAAAGCAATTCTTTTATCTAACAGCCCTTTATGGAGTGGGTCATATTTTTGTAGTTGTAGATAAAATCTTTGCTTCTATGCTACCAACAAAGTGTATTACAGCCCTGTCTTATGGATTGCTGATAGCCTTAGTGCCAAAGGGTATCTTAAAATTAGAAAATATAGTTATAACATCCCTTTCAGAGGCTGGTGCTGATAGAGGAAAGCTTAATTTTTATATAAAAAAGATAATATTAATAAGCTCTCTCTTTGCTATTGTTATATTTGTATTTGCCCCTGTTCTGATTAAACTCCTTTTAGGATACGGTAAATTTTCGCAAGAAGATCTAATGCTTACTGTAGATGCTGCCAGATATTATGTTTTAAGTTTGCCATTTATATTTTTATGGCCTATATTTTACAGATGGTTTCAAATAAAAAATACCCTCAGGTTTGTTTTTGGTATTTGTATTGTTTCTGTATTGGCAATGCTTTGTGCAGACTATCTATTTATTATTGTGCTTAATATGGGAATAAAGGGGATAGCCTTGGGCAGCCTTGTTGCTAATGCCTCCCTTTGCATATTATCGTATCTTGTTATTGCAAGAAATAAATAAGGTGAATAGGCTGAAGGCTTTTAGAAATAAATCCGGCGTGATGACATAAAACTTCGGGCATTCTTAAAAAATTGTTTGCTTTTTATCATTTTTTGTGCTATAGTATTTTGTGTTTCAGGACGCAATGAAGAGAAAGAATATAAGGAGGAATGAGTATGGCTGAACTTACTGAAATTCGCTGGCATGGCCGAGGAGGACAAGGGGCAAAAACTGCTGCTATTTTGCTTGCAGATGCTGCCCTTGGTGAAGGAAAATTTGTACAGGCATTTCCTGAGTATGGGCCTGAAAGGATGGGTGCTCCGGTTCAATCGTATAATCGATTGAGCGATAAACCTATCACCCTTCACTGCGGGGTCAAATCTCCACAGATTGTGTCTGTGCTTGATCCAACACTTATGGATGTAATAGATGTTACCAATGGGTTACCTGAGGATGGCACATTACTGATTAATACACAAAAATCTCCCCAACAGGTAAGGGCAGAGATGCAGCTTACAGGACGAAAGGTTTTTACGGTTGATGCCTCCGGTATATCTAAGAAATGCCTTGGCAGAGAGATACCCAATACCCCCATGTTAGGGGCATTGGTTAAGGTTACCGGGTTGATAAGCTTTGAAAGAATGGTTGAGGATACTCGGCGGAAGTTGGAGAAGAAATTTAAGACCAAACCTGAAATGGTAGACAGCAATGTCTCAGCCATCAAAGTTGCATATGATGAAGTGCAAGGGGAATAAGAAAGGAGGCTTATATGAAAACATCAGGATGGAAGGGTTTGCCTATTGGTGGATTGATACTGGAAGGGGGAACAGCAGAGCAATATAAAACCGGCGGGTGGAGAAACATACGACCAGTTATGGATACAGAAAAATGTATAAATTGTCTGTTGTGCTGGGTATATTGCCCTGATTCATCAATTATGGTAGAGAATGAAAAAATAGTTGGGTTTGATCTTGAGCATTGTAAGGGCTGTGGTATATGTGCTAAGGAATGCCCGCCAAAGGTTCAAGCCATAAAAATGGTTTCTGAGGCAGAGTTCAGAGGGTAACAACCCCATGACAGACCCTAAGGGGAATAAATACAGGAAAAACAAGATGATTATCCTATTCAATCCTGTAATCCTGTCAAAAAAATGTAAGAGGAGGGAAAAATGGCAAAAAAAGTAGCTATGACCGGAAATGAAGCCATGGCTGAGGCGATGAGGCAGATAAACCCTGATGTGGTTGCTGTCTATCCCATAACCCCGGCTACAGAGATAGTACAGATATTTGCATCATTTGTTGCAGATGGTTTGGTAGATGCAGAATTTATTGCCACTGAAAGCGAGCATTCAGCCATGAGTGTCTGTATCGGTTCTGCGGCAGCCGGTGCGAGAACAATGACCTCGACCTCATCTCAGGGGTTGGCATTGATGTGGGAGATGCTTTATATTGCCTCAGGATTGAGATTGCCTATTGTTATGGCTGAGGTAAATCGTACCTTGAGTAGCCCCATTAATATTCACTGCGATCATTCAGATACCATGGGTGCCAGAGATTCTGGCTGGATACAGATATTCTCAGAAAACGCTCAGGAGGCATACGATAATATGATTCAGGCTGTGCGGATTGCAGAAAAGACACTCCTGCCGATAATGGTTACTACAGATGGGTTTATTATCAGCCATGGGATGGAAACCATGGAGTTGCTGAATGATGATGAGGTGAAGGGATTTGTTGGAGAATATACACCACAACACACACTTCTTGATGTTGAGCATCCTATTACAGTAGGTGCTATTGACTTTACTGATTACTTTTTTGAACATAAACGGCAACAGATAGAGGCAATGAATACGGCTTTGCCGCATATTGTGGAGATAGGCAGGGAATTTGCGAAAGTTTCTGGCAGGGATTATGATTTTGCAGAGAGATATAGGCTTATTGACGCTGAGATAGCTATTGTTGTTCTTGGTTCAACCGCTGGCACGGCTAAGGTTGTAATAGATGAACTGCGGGAAAAGGGAATAAAAGCCGGGCTTTTGAAGATACGGGTATTCAGGCCATTTCCCGAAAAGGAAATAGTTGATGCTTTGCGAAATGTTAAAGCTATTGCAGTTATGGATAGGAGTGATGGGGGAAATGGCATGGGTGGACCCGTGTTTGAAGAGATTCGATCAGCAATGTATTACTTGCCAATTAGACCGCTTGTGGTTAATTATATCTATGGGCTTGGCGGAAGGGATACGGATATAGAGCTAATAGAGGGTGTATACAAAGACTTGCAGGAGATTGCTGCTACAACAAACATTGAGCAACCAATAAAATATCTTGGGGTCAGAGAGTAAAGGAGGTTATTATGGCAAGCTTGAAAGAATTATCAAAAAAACAAGAGCTACTTTCTAGTGGACACAGGGCATGTGCTGGATGTGCACACCCTATTGCTATCAGACAGATATTAATGGCAGCAAATATGCCTGTAGTCATAGGGTGTGCCACAGGCTGTCTTGAGGTAACGACAACTATATTTCCATACACAGCATGGAAGGTGCCCTTTATTCATTCTGCGTTTGAGAATTCAGCAGCAACTGTAAGCGGGGTTGAAACCGCATATCGAGCACTCAAGAAAAGGGGTAAAGTAGATAAGGATATTAAATTTATTGCCCTTGGCGGTGATGGCGGGACATATGATATTGGCTTTCAATCCCTGTCCGGTGCTATGGAACGGGGACACAACATGATCTATATCTGCCTTGACAATGGTGCTTATATGAATACAGGTATCCAGAGGTCAAGTGCTACCCCAAGGGGTGCACACACAACCACCTCGCCGGCTGGAAAGGTAATCCTTGGCAAAAGGGAATTCAAAAAGGATATGACTGCCTGTATGATTGCTCATAATATACCCTATGTTGCTCAGGCTGTACCAAGCATGTGGAATGACCTGATGGCTAAGGTGCAAAAGGCAATTGCTACAGATGGTCCGGCATTTATCAATATTCTTACCCCATGCCGTCTTGGATGGGGTTATCCGCCAGAGGATACAATTGAGATTGGGAAAGAAGCAATAACAGCTTGCTATTGGCCACTTTATGAGGTGGAAGATGGCAAGTATAAGATTACCCACAAGATCAAGGAAAAAACCTCTGTGATAGATTGGATGAAAAAACAGGTGCGGTTTAAGCATCTTTTTAAGTCGGGCAATGAAGGCATCCTTGCGGAGATTCAGGCAAGGGTTGATCAGGATTGGGAGAAATTGCAGGGATTATGTGTGGTGTAAAGAGAAATATCACCACAGAGGTACGGCAGGGCAAACTGCACCCTGAATTTGTTCGACAGGCTGTTACGGAATAGAAATTTGGTATGAGAGGCACACAATATGTTGTCCACATTTCCTTGCCAGATACCATATGTGGTATGCCAATACCCTTGATTTTTAGTTTCGTAACAGCATAGTCGATTCTGCAAACCCTACAGTCTAACAACCTTCAGCCTATCCACCTTTAGTCGTCAAGAAAAAATAACTTGTATAGTCGTGCCACCGATCCATCTTGGCTGGCTTTGTTGTTCGTCGCTTACATACAGTCTGGCAAGCGTCTTGCATGGCTCTTGGTGTACAACTTATTTTTTCTTGACTCCTAAGCAGTTACGAATTATCAACGATTAACCAGCAATTTTGCTTTTTCACGCCAATCATCAAAGATAATATATAACGAGGGAACGACAACAAGGGTCAGGATAGTACCGGTTGCCATACCAATGGTAACCGCAGAGCCCATGGATCCCCAGAATTCAGTACTTTTACCGCCAAGATCAATAACCTTAATAAGACCAAGCAGATTTCCGGAAAAAATGCTGGCAAAGAATAATTTGAAATCAAAATTAATACCAAATGTCATGGGTACGAGCCCAAGGATGGTGGTAATCGCAGTGAGCAGTACCGGCCTGAGCCGGACAGCCCCTGCAGTAATGACAGCCGAATATCTATCAAATCCTCTTGCCCGCAACTGTTGAATAAAATCTATAAGAACAATAGCGTTACAAACAATGACACCTGCAAGCGTGATTATTCCGATCCCAGTCATAACAATTCCGAAGGGTCTATGGAATATAACCAGCCCAAGAAAGATCCCTATTAATGATAACAAAACAGAACTCATGATAATAACCGGTAGTAACAATGAGTTGAATTGTGTAATGAGTACCAATGCAATCAGCAGCAAGGCTATGACAAAGGCTTTTTTGAGGTATCCTCCCATTTCATCCCGCATTTCACTTTCGCCCACAAAACCAATCTTGTAACCTGTCCACAACTTGAAATTTTTCAGTTTTTTGGCTATTACCTGTAATCTTTCGGCAGCAAGGTATCCTTCAGCAGGGTTTGCCTGAAGGGTTATAACACGGTCAGAATCAAAATGGTTTATAGAATTGATACCACCAGAGGTGCGTACTGTGGCAATCTCGCCCAGCGGCACTTGAATACCTTCTTTGGCTGCTATATTTAATTGTTCGATATTATTGATGTCAACGCGTTGTTCCAGTGGCAATCTAAGTGTGATGTCATATTCCTCATTTCCTTCCCGATAGACTGATACCTTGCTGCCCTGAATCGCTCCTCTGACAATTGAGGCTATCATTGCTGTGTCAGCATTGACCCGGGCCGCTTTGTCTCTATTGATATCAATAATGATTTCCTGTCGGCCCTTGGAATAGTCATCTTTAATATCTATTACCCCTGGCAGGCTATGCAGTATGTTTTTTATTTGCTGTGCGTAGTTTGAGAGCACAAAATAATCCTTACCAGATACCTTTATCCCAATAGCTGCTCCGGTTGGCGGACCCATTGATTCCTTTACTATTTCAATCTCTGCACCCGGTATTTTGTTAATCCGGTTACGAATCCAGGCAATGGTTTTGACCGGACTTTCAGTGCGTTTCCCAACCTCTTTGAATTCTGCAATAACCGTACCAAGCTGAGAGTTACTTGCACCAAGAGAAAAGCTGGGACCTGCTCCGTTTTGTGAACCTACTGTAGAAATTATTCTATCTATGTTCGGATGCTTAAACATGATCCGTTCTATAGAGCTGACAATCTGGTTTGTGTATTGAAGATTAGCACCATCAGGGGCTTTGATATTTATGTATACCTTTGTTGGCGTAGTAGCAGGGAAGAATTCAAATCCAGTGTTGGCAATGCCGAATAAACAAATTGAAAAAACAAAAGCAAGTAAAGACAATAAAATAGTAGCTTTTTTATGGGCAAGTGCTTGAATCAGCACTTTCCTGTAAAAAGAAACAATGGTTGTTTTTTGAACATAAACCTCACTTTTTTCATCACGGGTGCGTTTTTTCTTGCTTACTGTCATAAACACAGCACAGAAAACCGGATTAATTACCAATGCAACAAATAGGGATGCCAGTATTGTTATTATTACCACAATAGGAATGTATCTCATGAATTGTCCGGCGATCCCCGGCATAAAAAGAAGGGGTGTAAATGCTGCGACCGTTGTCAGTGTAGAAGAAATTACGGGCCAGGCTACTTCGTGTGTGGCGATTCTGGCTGCTTCTATGCGGGAATATCCTTCCTGTATGTGTCGATATATGTTCTCAACGATGACTATTGAGTCATCTACCAGACGGCCTAAAACTAATATCAAACTGAAGAGGCAGACCATGTTCAGCGTAATCCCCATTAGTTGCAGAACATTAAACGAAATAAGCATTGATAAGGGGATAGCGGTTGCCACGAATATTGAATTTCTGATACCCATAAACAGGAACAAGGCTAATACTACGAGTACTAATCCCAGCATAATACTATTCTCAAGTTCATTAACCATATCTTTTATCTCTATGGACTGGTCAGCCAGAATATTGAGTTTTGTAGAAGAGGGTAGATTGACTTTTTCTTCATTTATGATGGTTTTGATCTTATCTGCAATAGCAATAAGGTTTTCTCCAGACCTTTTCTGGATAGACAGAGAAATGCTATCTTTATTATTCAGTCTGGAATAGCTGGTTTTTTCCTTAAATGTGTCAATTACTCTGGCAATGTCCCGGATATAAATAGGTGTGCCATTAATAGTATCTGCCACTATGTTTTCAATTTGTTTTGTATTTTTGAATTCGCCCGGTATTCTGATGAGATATTTTGAGCCCCCAACATCAATTGTGCCTCCAGGGATATTAATGTTAGCTGCCTGAATTGCCTTTGATATGGTATCAAAAGAAAGTTTATATTTCTTGAGTTGACCCATGTCTGGCTGAATTAGTATCTCCCGTTCAAGCTCACCCGCAATAGTTACTTCGAGTATGCCTTTAACTGCCTCGATATTGTCTTTTAGTTCATCAGCAATGGTTTTTAGTTTTATCAGCCCGGCATCACTGGAAATATTAATGACCATGATCGGCATGTTGGACAGGTTGATCTCAATGACCTGCGGATCTTCAGCATCTGCAGGAAGATCTGTTTTTGCCTGATCTACCCTATCTTTTACTTTTCTGACGGCATCGTTAATATCTGTCCCGCTCAAGAATTCTACAGTTACAATGGACATATTATCTGCTGAGGTTGAGCGAATATTTTTAACATTCTCAAGTGCTTTCAGCTTTTTTTCAATAGGATTAGTTATCAGCGTTTCAATGTCAGCAGGTGATACCCCCAGATACATGGTTTGAACGATAACATACGGAATGGTGATATCCGGTGCTGCTTCTCTGGGTAATGTTACATAAGCCATGGTGCCTGTAATAATAATTAGTAGAACTAATACAAATACAGTTAGATGATTTTTTATAGCAAGATTAGTTATGGACATGATTTTAATCCTTTCTTGTTAATGCAATTAGCAATTTGACCAAACTTGATATTATCCCATTTATACTCAACTTCATCCCCCAAACTCCTCATCACCCAACATCTGTCCCTGTTCAATATACGCTCGTTCGGTTTCAAGGAGATGTTTTAGCTGTTCTTTGGTGGGTAGATAAAGCTGGTATTTTGATGCAAAGAGTTGCTTGTTTTCGGCAAGTACAGAAAATTCCACCACGGTTTCGTCTCGTTCAGAGCAAAGAATAATACCAATAGTTGGGTTGTCGCCTTCAGGTTTTTTAAGTTGTTCATAAAGCCGTACATACATATCCATTTGCCCCACATCTTGCGGGGTGAGAGTGCCGATTTTTAAGTCAATCAGCAGAAAACATTTCAGCAGGTAATTGTAAAATACAAGGTCAACATAATAATGTTTGCCTGCATCAGTAGTGATGCGTTGTTGCCTTGCTACGAAAGAAAAACCTTTGCCAAGTTCAAGTAAAAATTCCTGCAATTTTCCAAGTATCTCTGTTTCTATATCATACTCCAGATAATTGGTATTTTCTTTCAGGTCTAAAAACTCAAGGATGTACGGATTTTTAAGCAAATTGGCTGGTTTGAGCATTTGATTATTGTTTTTCGCCTCGGCTTTGACTATTTTTTTATCCTGACTTGCCAACAACCGCTGATAATAAAATGAGTTTATCTGCCGTTCAAGTTGACGGGAACTCCATGAGCATTCTATTGCTTCAGTTAAATAAAAGTTTCGGGTTGATTTATCTTCGACTCGCAATAATAGGCGGTAATGCGTCCAACTCAATTCGTGGCGCAGTGCGTCACGAATTGGAAAAACATTATAAAAAAGCCTCATGTATCGCAAATTGCTTTGATCAAAACCCTTACCAAACTCATCTGATAATTTTTTTGCAAGGTTCTTGATTAGAAATTTTCCGTATTCCGCCCTGTTCTCACCCTGTTGTTCTTCTTCAACTATTCGTTTGCCTATTTCCCAATAAGTGATAACCATTTCCCAATTTACTGATTGATAGACTTTATTTCGGGCTGACTCTATTAGATTGCGAATATCGCTGTATAGGCTCTGGTCAATCATCATGATTCAAACTCCTTATTGTCCAGCAGTAACTATTCAACCACAAATTAACACTACTGGATATGAATGGACACGAATATTTTGGAAAAGAAAAATTCGTGTTCATTCGTGGCTAAAAATCTTATCCTATGTCTGCCTAAATTTTCCGTAAATCACATTTTCATTGAATAATAGCTACACAATCTCCATCAGAGACACTTTTGTGACCGACATGTATAATTTTGTCTCCTTCGGAAATACCCGATAGTATAGCTATTTTGTCTTTTTCCGGCAGAGTAACTTCAACTTTTTTCAAGAAGACAACATTGTTTGATACGGTCATTATACCTTTCGAATTCTCTCCTTCAACAATAAGGTCTTGTGGGACAACAAATACATTGTTGTACCGGTTGATAGTGAATTTGATAGTACTAAGCATTCCAGCCTTGATGGTATGGTCTGGATTGCGGACAAGTATTTCTACCGGAAATGTTTTGGAAGATGGGTCGGCAACAGAACCGATTTTGTTGATAGAGCCGTTATACTGACCATTCTTAATGCTGGTGATTTCTATTGCAGTCTTATCGTTAATGTGTAAGTTGGTTATGTCTTTTTCGACTACGGGGACAACAATTTTTATGGTGTCCAGATTGACAATCCGTACAACGGGTCTGCCTATATTTGTCAACTCATTCTCATTAACAAAAGTGGCTGCAACAATTCCGCCAAATGGAGCATATATGCTGGTATTTTTCATTTGTATCTGCGATAGTTTAAGACCTGCCTTTGCGGTTTCCATCTGAGTTCTGGCTGCATCAAACTGCTGGTCAGAGATTATTTTTTTGTCATATATCTGTTTCTGTCTTTCATAGTTGCTTAAAGCAAAATTGTAGTTGGCAGAAGCAACATCTAATTGAGCTTTTGCCATTTGCTCATCAATCTTAGCGATAAGTTGTCCCTGCTGAATAGTGTCTCCTACGGATATTTTCATCCATTCAACCTTGCCGTTTGTTTCGGCGCTGAGGGTTATGTCCTTGCTTGCCTGAGTTTCAGCTGATACATCGCGTGTTTGGATAAAATGCCCCTGTTTAGCCGGAAATACCTTTACAATTTTCTCCTGTACAGGTTTCTCTGCTTTGTCTTTATTTTTATTGTTGCAGCCAAACGAAAGCATGGTGAGCATTATTAGTAGTAAGGGCAGATATATGTGTCTGCTCCGAACAAGTGTTTTTATTATTTTCATATTTTTCTCCTGTTAAATCTTATCCATCTCGCCAATGGCTTTATATAATCGAGCTTTTGCAATTTCCAGATCATAATTTGCGTTAATTAAATTAGTTTGTGCGGCTAACAGCGATGTTTGACTATCAATGATGTCCAGATTTGTACCCAGACCATTAATGTATTTTTCTTCAGCTATGCTTACATTTTCTTTTGCCAGTTCAAGTTCCTTTTGAGAAGCATCAATTTTGGCGATGGAAGAGGTTATTCCATTGACAATGATATTGACTTCCAGCTCTATGCCGTTGACCAGCTGTTTGCGTAATTCTTGTAATTTTTTAATAGATGATCTATTCACATCCACCTTTGACTGCGTATCATTGGCATCAAAAAAAGTCCATTTAGCTACAAGGGCAAGCAGCCAGTCTTTATCTCTCCCGACATCAAAAGATAATTTATCATTGATCAGCCCATAGTTGCCGGAAAAAAGGACCACAGGTTGAGTGGCACTATTTATGACTGCTGCCTGTGTGTTTAATAACTTGACAGAATAATCTAATTGCGATAATTCTTTTCTTTGAGTTAATGCTTTTGTTACCAGCTCTTTGGTGTTTAGATTTAATAATTCATTATAATCAGTCGTTTTATAAGGTTTAAGTTCAATGGACTGATCTATTGGAAACCCGAGTAATAAGTTGAGAGATTGTTTGGCTACCTTTGCCCCATTATCAGTATTTATCACCATCTGCTCAATATTCTTGAGTTGGAGTTGCAATTTGAGCAGGTCTGCTCTTGTGGCAAGTCCGGCAGAAATGAGTGATTCTGTTTGAGTGATAATCTGTTCTATCAGTTTTTTATTCTCTCTGGCAGATTTGACAAGTTCCTCTGTCTTAAGCACATTTATATAGGTCTCTTTTGCGATGAGAATAACTGTGTTTTTTTTCACAAGAAAACTATCATCTGCCAGATTCAGGGCATAATTAGCTGCTTCCAGCACCGGCATAACCTGCCCGCCCCAGACGAGCTGCTGTGCGGATAGCTTTACTGCGAATGAATCAATCGTGTCATGGAGCTGCTTAGAATGTATTTTTGCATAGTCTGTCTCAATGGTCAACTTAGGACATACAGTGGACCAGGCTGAGGTGGTCTGTGCCTTTGCGATTTTTTGGTCTTCATGGGCTATGATAATATCCGTATTCTGTTCAAGTGATAGCTTAATACAGTCATTGATTGTTAACTGCTTAACTGTATCTGTTGCAAATGTGTCAAAAGAAAATAAGATTGTGCTGATGAATGTAAGTCTAACAATTTTACTAAATGTTTTCATTATTATTTAATCCCTTCTTTTTCATCTTGGTGACAATGGAATAAATATCGGAAAAAGCAGTAAGCAATCTTTCCTGTTCTTCCTCTTTCAACCCTTGAATGGCTCCGGCTAATTGTTCCTTGCATCTTTGTTGGTGTTCTTGGATAATTCCCTTGCCATAATCTGTCAATTGTACCCGAACCAATCTCCGATCTTGGGTGCTTCTTATTCGCTTGACAAGTTTATTTTTCACCAGATGATTGACCGTAGTAGTCATCGTTCCAAGGGTTACACAGGCATGGTCACCTAACTCACTCATAGTGCAGTTATCATTCTCCACTAAGATACGAAGTGTTCTTATTTGAGTAATCGTTATGTCTGGATACTCCAGTTTTTGTCTTGTTCCAAAGAACAAATTTTCCATTATCTTGGGCAGAAAAAAATATATCCTTTCAGCACGGCTGGCCACTGTTTCTTTCTCCATAATGGTTTACTCCTTAAGGGAAATAGCTTTGAGGACAAAATATTTTGATAATCAAAGTATACCATAAACTTTTGTTCCTGTCAAGTGTTTTTTTCAGTTCACTCTGTGTAACTCATAATACTTTGTGTTCTCTGTGTTAAAAAATATGGTTATGAACGGTTATACTATGAGTCACCACCAGAAACAATCCTATCCTTCAATTCCTTTGGGATCATTTGTTTTATCCATGCCCGCGGCAATATTTTCTCTCCCCAGTATTCAAGCGGATTAAGCTTGCGTTGAGCATGTTTGAATCGAAAATGTATCTCTTTTTGGTCAAAATCAGGGGTAATGATGTTTGGTTGTGGGTATTCGCTGAAGAATAACACATTTTCTATATCATCCCTGACAAGATACCCTTGTTTCCTGCACATCTCCCAGAGTGAGGTTTTTGGGTATGGTTGAGCAATAGAGAGAATGAATGTCTTCATGCCTGCTATTTTAAGTTCCTCGCAAAATTTTATACTCTTCAAAAAGCTTTCCCGTGTTTCACCCGGATAACCAACCATTAAGTAGCCTCGCGGATTCAATCCAAGTTTGCCGCATATTCCAACTATCTCCTTTATTTTTTCCACATCCAGCCCTTTATTCATGGCATCAAGCATCATTGGATCCCCGCTTTCCACAGCTAAGTTTATTCTTGTCCCTCCGGATGCCTGTATTTTTTCCAATATCTCTTTATTCAGGGTACTAATTCGCAAGCCTGAGACTGCTGACCAGGTAATACCAAGATTCTCTTTGATAAGCCCATCCAGCAGACTATTCATTCGCCCAGAATCGAGGCTGATATTATCATCAATAAAGTTAATGTGTTGTATGCCATAATCACAGATAAGTTGTTTAATTTCAAGGATAATATTGGATACTGACCTTGCTCGCCATTTATAACCAAAAACAGGGTGCGTGGCACAAAAGGTACACCTGAAAGGGCAGCCACGGGATGTCAAAATTTCAAGAGAACGCTTCTTTGAAGTTCTGCCAAGTGCATCAGTATAGAGATATTTTTCTGCAGGCAAAAGGTGTCGGGCAGGGTAGGGGATATCATCAAGATTTTCAATAACCCTTGCCTGTGTTACTTGTTCTCCTTTCTGACAATAAAGCTCGGAAGTTGAGAGGTTTTGAAGTTCTGAAGTTTGGAATATTTGTTCTTTCCCTTGATAATAAAGCCCTTGGATTTTTTCAGGTGAAATCCCGGATGCCAGTTCAAGCATAGGTATCTCTCCCTCGCCAACAACTATGAAATCAATTTGTTGCGTGAGTGCTTGTTCAGGCATGGTTGATGGATATGCTCCGCCAAGTACCAGAGGGAGATGTGAGTATTTTGCTTTAATTTTCAAGCTCAATTCCCGAATAATTTGGGCATGATTAACAAATTGGGCAGTAATCCCTATCATATCTGTGGCTATTGGAATACGGCTAACAATCTCATCGTAATCCAACCCAATCCGATACACCCGCTGATATTTTGTAGATACCCGAACCGAATTTTTATTCCCGCAAGATACGCCATCAATAATCGTTACGCGATGACCATGCTGAATTAAATAAGCACCAATATACCCTAATCCAAGATTATTGGAGGTGATAGGGGATGTATCCATAGAATACCATGGGGGACAAATTAAGGTAATATGCATCTATTTCCACCAATGACAGGCAAGAATGCCTGTTCCACTCTACTGCTCATCAATATATCTCCTTTTGTCCTCTGATCACTCTTTGGACATATACTCAAGTGGGGCATAAATTGCGTTTTTCGCTGGTCTTAATGTTCCCTCTGGATTCCTGCCGGAGTTTACCCTCGTGAAGCTTGTCCTCACGAAAGTGGGGAACGGGGGCAGGAATGACGCGTTGTTCAGGTTCGCAATAGTACGCTATTGCTCACCTTACGCGCTATTGCTCTCCTTGATTAATCCTCACCCCGAGAAAAATCGCAATTTATGCCCCGCTTGAGTATAGTTTTTCACTTACTCATATCTTCCGTAACACATCAACAGCCCTCGGTGGACAGCCAGGGACAAAGGGGATGCCATGCTTTGAGGCAATATCCAACATACAGTTACCAATCCCAATGATATGTCCATTGGTTTCCATGATTATTTTGGGTTTGCCAGTAAATATGTCAATCCGTTGCAACAATCCATGTCGAATAAATCTGCCCAGATGCCACGGATGGGTTAAGGCAGTCGCCCGTATCTCAGCCATCAGCCCCAGACATCCGCTGCATGTCTCATCTGTCCAGTGATAATAAAGATTGTATATCTTGCGATGATCGGTTAATGGTATAAAATTCATCTGGCATTCATCTAAGGGTACCCCCATCATCTCATCATCAAAAATACTCAAGTTCATATCCTTAGCTATCGATAGGTGAAGGATATTCTCAAGGGAAAACCCCATGAGACGAGCTGCGGTTGCGTCTGTAGAAAGAAGGGAAGTGCCACAGATAACCAGATTAATACCCTGCACCTCATGCCCATGTTTTCCAGGCGGTCCACCTTGCTCCCCGTTAATGGCGTCAATAATGGTCAGGTTTGGCTTAATCACACTTGCCAGGGCAGCAATGGGACGATGAAGTCCGAGTAGATGGATATTTTTATTATCCTCTTTTCTCAACAATCCCATTTGGTTTTTCATACCAAGGGTTACGGTTGTTGAGGTATGAACCTTTAGTTTAGCAATATTGATATATTCTGAATCAAATATCAGCGATGGAATTTGTATCTCTCCATAATCCCATGCTATACCCCTTCGTTCTGCATAGTGAAGGTTTATTAGCCTTACATCCTTCTCTTTACACATTTTTTCATATCCGGATACGACAAATGTCCTATTATAATCCCGTAATGGCCCCTCTCCAACAATTATCTCTTCTATTCCCTGATGCCTTAAATAATTTATCACCCCGGCTGTTATCTTATGGCTGGCAATGTACGGAGTTCCAACACGACATGGACTGGGAATACACGGTTTAATTAGCACTCTTTCATGTTGAGGTTTATATTTAATCTCTGAAAGGGCATCATAAATTGTATTTTCAATAGTATCCTTGATTCGTTTGATAATAATCATGTTGTCCTACAATAGGGGAATACATACTCACGAAGACAAATGTTACGAGCCATTAATCAAATACTCCAAAAGCATCTCAAGCATCATTTGTGTACTTTGTATACGAATATCTTTTCTTTCTCCAATGAATTTGCATTTTTTACATATTGTCTCTCCTGTATTTGGCTTTAACGATAGATATACAAGTCCAACAGGTTTTTGTAGACTTCCGCCATCAGGACCTGCAATTCCAGTGATAGCAAGCCCAATATTCGTCTCGTATCTTTCCCTGACACCCTTTGCCATTTCTATGGCTACCTGAGCACTTACTGCTCCATGGGTATCCAGAGCCTCTTGTTTTACCCCAAGCATCTGTATCTTTATCTTATTACTGTAAGCTATTACCCCACCTGTAAAATATATAGAACTGCCAGATACATCTGTTATCCTTGAGCATACCATTCCACCTGTACAGGATTCAGCGATAGATAGAGTTAATCCTTTAATAGTCAATAATCTTCCTATCTCCATTTCAATATTCATGGTATTCCTCCTTTTGCAATTCAGCAGAAGTCATCTGCTGAATTAAATAAGTAAGATAATTGGTTTCCCATTTTGTATTCTATAATCAAGGTTGACCCCCAATTCCTCCCTCTGGATTCCTGCCTTCGCAAGAATGACGGACGATTGCTTTCGTTTTGCTTTTTTTGCTTTGCGGGTAGCTTACTTAACTGCCTTTCGCGTGCCAAGCTGAGTAGTTACCCTCGTTTGATAGCTGAATGCAATGCTACCTATGCTATTTCCACAGCCTTTATCAATGCCTTACCTTTATGAAAGGTTTCCATATATTCGTCCTCAGGTGAAGAATCAGCCACAATGCCGCCACCAACATGAAAATAAACCTGATTGCCTTTTATTAAAAATGTACGGATAGCAATATTCATATCCATGCTACCGGTAAAACTCAGATAACCAATGCAACCTGTATAAATATGCCTCTTATTTGGCTCTAATTCATTGATTATCTCCATGGCTCTTATCTTTGGGGCACCGGTGATGGAGCCACCGGGGAAACATGCCTTGAGCAGGTCAAAGCGGTCATGCCTTGTGGAAAGCTCACCACAAATCGTAGCTACTGTGTGAAATACGGTTGGATGCGACTCCAGCCTTCTGATATTCTTAACCACAATTGAGCCATATTTGCACACCCGACCAAGGTCATTTCTCAAAAGGTCAACAATCATCATCAATTCAGCCCTATCTTTTTCGCTCAAAAGCAGTTCCTGCCTAAGCCTTTTATCCTCAGCCCTATTTTCCCCCCGTGGTCGCGTCCCCTTGATAGGTCTTGTTTCCACAATTTTTCCCTCAACTGAAAGAAACCTTTCAGGAGAAGAGCCAGCAATCACCACCTCACCAAAATCCAGATAGCTGCCAAACGGGGCAGGGTTTATTCTCCTTAATTGTTGGTACAGCCTGAATGGAGGGACCACGAGGTTTGTCATCAATCTTTGGGATAAGTTCACCTGATAGATATCGCCCTGAGCAATATATTCCTTTGCCTTTATAACGGCTTGAATATATTCTTCATGGGTAAGGTTTGAGGTGATTGATTCAGTTGGCTTATGTTCCTGCCCCCTTTCTCCTAACTCTTCACTTTTCACTTTTAACTTTTCACTTTTAACTTCTCCTGTCTCCTTTAATCGATCCTTCACCCATTTTATCCGATAAATAGCTCGCTTCTGACGCAAGTTATTATCCTGCTCTGGAAATCCGCTTGAAGAGATATAAACCTGTTTCTGTTTATGGTCAAAGATGATGATAACATCATACAAGCAAACAATACAGTCCGGTATATCAATGTCATCCATAGCCTTTACTGGTAATTTCTCGATGAGATTTTTCATTTCATAACTGAAATACCCAACCCCACCACCAAGAAATGAGGGGAGATCTGGCAGAATGGGTAATTTGTATTGGTCAATAATTTGGCGAAGGATAGCAAAAGGGTCGCCATGAAACTGGATTGGTTGATCGTAAGGATCGCCCCTACGAAAATCTCCTGCGAATATCTCCACATTTTCTCCCTTGCTCTTGAACACCAGAAACGGGTCAAAGCCAATGAATGAATATTGTCCAAGCCCATATTTACTCATTCCACTATCAAGAAAAAAGGGGTATTTATAATCATTAAAGATGGGAAATACTCGGACAGGGTTAATAAAGGGGATGTTTTCAATTAGAGGAAATGTATTTAGCAATGTTGTTCACCCTTGAGAACACAGGTAGTGTTGTATTATATCTTAATCAAAACCTTTAATGATTCAGACATTTTTGCCGTCTCAAACGCCTCAATACCATTCTTGATGGGATAAATAGCTGTAATCAGGGGGGTAACATCGATAACCTTTTTTTCTAACAGGCTCAATGCCTTGTCAAATGGTCCACACCTTGAACCAATAAGGGTTATCTCATTAATAATCATGTTTGCCAAGGACTTAAATAAAATCTCTTCGGCAAAGGTGCTTTTGAGGACAATCTTACCCATGGGTTTTACGATTCTTTGGCTAAGGTTAAATCCAGATGGATGACCGCTGCATTCAATGACAATATCTGCTGCCAGAACAGAAGGTTTGCTCCCATGTGCTGCCTCCACTTGATGGGACAAAATGGTGGAGATGCCTTTTTGGGTTAATATATTTAATTTAAGCTGGTGTTTCCCGATAACCGTAAGATGGCAATTGGTTTGAGCCATAACCATGGAAACCAACAGACCGAGTTTGCCATCACCAATAACCACTACGCTATGCTCCGGCTTAATCTCAACTTGTTCCAATATCTGAAGGGCAGCTGCCAGAGGTTCAACAAATACAGCCTCTTCATTACTTAATGAATCCGGGACAAGGTGAAGATTTCTGATAGGCAGGATAAGATAATCGGCAAAAGCACCATCATGCTTTAATATACCAAGCACGCTTCGGTTTGGACAATGCCTTGATTGACCAGATTGGCAATATGGACACTGTCCACACCCACAGTTTATTTCACCGACAACCCTTCTGCCCCAAAACTCCCTGTCGTCACACTCATCAACCACACCAACAAACTCATGACCAAGAATTCCCTTAAATCCCATGTATCCCTTGGTTATTTCCAAATCTGTATTACATATCCCGGCCATGGTTACTCGAACCAATGCCTCATCAGGTTGTGGAATCTGCCTTGGGTAGTCAGTGGTAAATTCTAATTCATCCCAGAAGAGTAGAGCTTGCATATATACCTCATTGTAATTATTCATCGCATCGTTACCGCAAAGGGAACAACCCTCTAACCCCCCGTGTTTTGGGGAAATTTGTGATTCATGATATGTGTTATTGCCACAACTACTGTGCCTCTGCGGTGAAATATTGCGACCATTAAAACCAATACTGTCCTGCCAACCTATACTCATTGGTTGTCTTGGTATACTTGACATTATTAGCCATCCGTTCTCCATCACCATGAAGATACAAGAAATCACAACCCCAGTTAGCCTTTGTAAAACTGGTACCCATGGTGTAGAATGTTCTCTCCACATCAATAATATTAGTCAGACTCACCGCCTTATCTGGCACAGGTGATGGGTCGGTCAACATACCTACACGAAATGCCCATGTTGGGTTTGGCTTATATTCCATGCCTGTCCGAAATCTGGTGACATCTGTCCAATCAAGGGATTTGTTCTCATCTTTTAACATATTGCCATTTGATGAATAGTCCACATCCTTCTTCGTGCTGCTCCACATGGTTCTGGTGAAGTCAGAGGTAATGGTCAGGTTTGGGGCAGCATAAAAGGCAATACCAAGCCCATAGGTAGCAGGATGATTGTATTTGCGGGTAAAATCAGATTTTTCCACTACCACCATCAAGGGTGGAGTAGTAGTTCCTGTTGGTACAGGGTATCTTGCCCTTGCCTCGCCCTTTAATGCTACCTCTGAGCCACTACGATAGACCATGCCAATCTGACAGACACTTGATGGCTTAAACATCATGCCTGCCTGCCATTCCCAATCACTTCCATCACAGGTGCCATCCATCTCATAGGTATAGCTGTTAGCGCCTGGCACATCCTTGCGGGCATGTTTTTCTATCTCGCCACCAATCATATTCAACCCAATTCCAGCAGCAATCCCTGTCGTAAGGTCTCTTGCCACAGAAATATTGTACACCTTTGTTGCCATCTTAATATTGTAGCTGGCTGTTACCCCAGATGTTGTATCCTGCCAATCTGTTTTATACCCGGCCGGTGCATATGCCCCATAACCGAGATGATAATTGCCTACCTGAGCATATCCACCAATGGCAGGCAGCCAGACATTAGAGGTAACATCTACCCCTGATGATGAAAATGTCCCGGGTTCACTGGTCAATCCCACTGTACCAGCATACGGTCGATAAAATATATCCTCCTGATCTGTGTTCATGCCGTTATAAACAACACCGCTTTGTCCAAACACCATCTTCGAATTAGCCACCCCATTGCCATCACTCCCTTTAATACAAAGCCGTGACACATCTACGCCCACACCCTTACCCTGTAGTTGAGTAAGTCCAGCCGGATTCCAGTAGATGGCAGTCCATTCATCAGCCAGCCCAATAAATGCACCACCCATACCCACACCTCTTGCCCCAATCCCGGGACCCTCATAGCCGCCAGCCATGGCAGAGCTTGCGGCTACACAACAAAATACCGCTGCAACAACACCCTTTTTTATCATACAACCTCCTTTTTTTAACGCGAATAAACGCGGATTAATAAAAATAAGCGGTGAACGAAGTCTATGTTCCCTCACCACCTGTGAAACCCGTATAATTGTGGATTCAACCTTCAAGGTTTAACCATAGCATAGCTCTCTTCCCCTACTTTCGTGGATAGACTGTATGATCTCATTGGTAGAAATACCAAGGTTTATACCTTCAATATTTAAGGGAGAATCTATTTTTTGTCCTGGTCTAATGACAAAAATTTGTCCGTCTTTGGATTTTATTCTGGCTTCCCCTTCTTTAACAACCTCTTCCAACAACAAGTCAATGTTTTGATTGGCGTTTGAGTATGTATATATAGCCATCAGGTCACCTCCATAACTCTAATATTCATCTGTTTGGCAAAACTTACTAAATTTTGATCCAGAGAAATTAACGGAGACTTATACTTCAACGCACACCTTATGAGGTAGGCATCATAAGCATAGATGCCAAATCTATCAGCTATCTTTAGTGACTCTTCCAATTCAACATCCAAAAATCTGATTGAGATATTTATATATACCTCAAGGGCTTTTAGCGATTGGTTTAATACTATCCTTTTTCGCTTGAGCATAGCCGAAAAAGCATTACCAATCTCCCAATGAACCGAATGTGGGGCAATAAGGTCAACACCTTTTGTCAACTTAACTAAAATATCTTTTTCTGGTTCATTGGCGATAACGGCAATAATAACAGAAGCATCTACTACAACATTCATGCTTTGTCCTCCAAGAATATTTGCATTTATTAGACTTGTTGCAAAAAAATCAGTTCCGTCTTGTTCATTTTTCTTATTAGGCTTTCTTCTCTGTCTTTTTTCTTTTCCTCCCTTCCTAAACCTTAATCAACTAATTTCTCAATTCAAACTCTGACTCCGATACCACTTCCTAAACTTCCTATCCTTCTTCTGTTTGTACTTCTTCGTATTCGATATTTTCTTCAATTATTTCATCTTCTGGCTCGGAAAACTCACCAATTTTAATTTTTGACCGTATTTTCTCTAAAATAAACTCTCCTCGCTTTTGAATAAATGATTGAAAGTCATTCGCTTTTGCAGCGTTTAGGGTATCTTGGTTAATAAAATGTGTTAATAGATGTTCGTTTATTTTGCTGTTTTTTGCTTCATATTCTGTCAAATACTGTGACGGGTAATCATTTGAAATTTCCCTGTTTAGTCTACCAGAGATTAGTACAAAATTCAATAAACTATTTATTCCATTGCTGTCTGTATTAAATTGTTGTCGTAATGAAAATGGAAAGAAATGATGGTTCTCTTTGCTATTTGACCTTGAAACATTAGTTCTGTCCAATGTAACAGGTAGTCCATTATCAAAATCTTGCGGATTTTCAAGTGCCATCAAACAAAGGGCGCCATTTTTTATAACAGATTTGTTCTGCATCCTGACTTTCAATAGTTCCTTCAAGGTAAGAGATACACCAAACATATTTTCCGCTTGTTGTCCACCAGAAAGATTAAAAATCCAAGATGCATCTTCTTTCATTAATGTAAGACTTGAACTTGAATATCTCTGTGAAAAGGTCGCTGTCCAGAACCAATCTTCAATATATTTAACATGCTCACTTTTAATACTGTTATTACCAGATTTAAAAAAGTAATACTGTATGACTGGCAGGAATGAATTGTATGGGATGAAATCTATGAACCTAACGCCAAATGTCTTAATAAAATCAATCGACAATCTCAGACATTCAGTTGTTTTGCCCCAAAGATTGCTTGCAGATTCAGCAGTTAGATGTAATTGGTTTTGATTCCTGCAATCATCAAATGCGTTTAAGGAAAGGGATTGAATAAAAACCTCTTCTTCGAGACCACCAAAATATTTTACATTAGGTTCGTCATTAAACTTTTTAATTTTTTCTCTCAGGTCAAAATTGGGTGACCAAGCACTTGCATGAACAAGGTCGAACAGGGACAATCTCTTGCCACCTTGGTTAATTCTCTCAAATATTGTTACGACCTGCTCCAAGTCCATCTTCAAAGTTCTGATTACACTTATAGGATAGTCGGTAAATACTTGTTGGCAATCTCGCCATATGGTTGAATAATTTGTGCCATTTTCTCTGTCAGATATTGCATAATCAGTAAGAACATCACCATAAGCCGTTGTATCAAACAATTTCCATGCGGGGATATTATGCTTTTCGTTCTTTAATCGTGGGATTTGAAATTCTTTCTTTTCAAGATTAAAACAAATAGCCGAAAAATCTGTTCCATTTAGTTTTTTCCCTTTCAGTGCAACATATAATGATGTGATTCTTCGTTGCCCGTCAAGAATAAAACTGTAGTTATTTGATTCTGGTTGTTCTGGCAAATTCAACTCCGTAATCTCTCTGCAAAAATTCTTATAATTGAGGCTTGCAACCCAAATAAAAAACGACCCAATGGGATATTGTGAGTAAATACTATTCAGCAATTTGACTATTTTAGACCGTTCCCATACATAGCCTCTTTGAAATCTCGGTATTTTAATATTACCGTTTTCCATTTCATTAAAGACCTTTTTCAGATTCCAATTGTTAATAATTTCAATTTTCTGTTCCATTTTCGCACTCCTTCAGTTTTTCATCCGTTCTTTGATTTTCGTTTGTTCCCGATCTTGTTTCTTCTCTGCCTAACGCCAAAATCATTGGCAGGCTACTCAGCAATTCTAATTATGAAACTCGACGAGCAACAAGCGTAGCCCAACATTCTATGTTGGCTTTATAAAATGGGGATGGATAAGCCAAGATAGAATCTTGGGCTACTCCATTAATGCCAAAATGAGAATTGCTGCAAGCTACTGCCCATCCAGTGCATTTTTCTTGTTAGCGTTCCTTGTTTTGTAAAATGTGTAGATCTGACTCTTTTCTTCCATAGCCATTATACTGCAATTGCCATTTCAAATTCTTGAACTTTGGCAGATCTTTGTTCAGCATTCCACAAATCTAATTTTACTTGCATGTATAACCAGCTTTCAGGTGTTGTCCTTGTTGCCTTACTAATCCGAACTGCCATTTCAGGGCTTAAAGAGACATTACAGTTCAGTAATGATGACAATGTATTTCGAGCTACCCCTAACATTTTAGCTGCTTCTGTTACAGTTAGTCCCAGAGGTATTATAACATCTTCTCGTAAAACCTCCCCAGGATGAGTTGGTTTTCTATGTCCAATCATCTTAAACACTCCTTTTATATTTAGTGATAATCCAGATAATCCACAACTATTACATTCTCTCTATCAAACCGAAAAGTAACTCGCCAATTGCCACTAACCCAAACTGACCATATTCCTTTTTTCTCTCCTTTAAGCTCATGGAGTCTATAACCAGGCAAATTCATATCCTGAGGACTTACAGATGCATCTAAACGGTCCATAATACGACCAATCTTAGAAGCGTACTGTACATTTATTCCACTTCGGTCATTATTATAGAAAAATTTTTCTAATCCTTTATGTTTGAAAGATTTAATCATCCAACAAGTATTACCTCTTTAATATATTATATCATGCAACCTACAATGTTGCAAGTAATATTTGGTCAAAACCAGCAATTCTAATTATGGAAAAACTTGTGTAAAAAAGGGGATAAGGAGATAGAGAAGATGTATTGATTATCAACAGAATAGTTAGTAGGACAGGCATTCTTGCCTGTCATCTCAGGCATTCTTGCCTGTCATCTGTCATAAATCCATACATTAAATTAAAAAATATCCCCATATCTTTCCTATCTCCATATCTCTCTTTCTTATACTTTTTCATAATGAGAATTGCTAATCAAATTCTCTTTTACTTGACTTATATGCACACCAATATGTTATTGGATTCCATATATAAACGGCATCACGGATGCCTTAGTCCAAATATGGAGCAAGCCAACCGTGTTGGCGTTCTATATGTCCACAAATTTATTGGTTTGCATATATAACTATAATATCCTGAACTTTCATGAGTTGGCAGCCTTTAACCCTTGAATGGATATAAAATTTGCTTTCCCTGAATTAATCAAATTGACTCTTTCATCAAGTATTTCTTTATGCCATGTTGGAGATTCAATTTCTTTTCTTTTATGACAGAGACTGTCCCATATCTTTTCCATCAATATTATTCTCTTATTAACTGGCATCTCTTTAATTTCAGTAGTAAGCATTTTGCATACCTCTTGCTTTTAGATTATAATTCAGAATGCGGAAGGCAGAAATATAAGCAACCCTTTTTACTTCCGCATTCTGCATTCCCACTTTCGCATTACTCAGAACAATTCCTCTTCCTTTACAAAATCCTCTTGAGGTAATAAATGGCTGATATGATTCTTATTCAAAGCCATAAAATCCGTCTTATACAACATACTATCACTCTCAATCGGATATATTTTAACATCTGTGATAGCAATAAAATCCTTTGCCCCTGCGTTTAATTCATCGATGATTCTGGCATCCTTATAGGTATACATGTTCCCTTCAATGCGATGAATATTTGTAAAAACAATTACCGGCAATTGTGCCTTTTCTACCCACATAATTTTATTCCTCCTAAACTACTCGTATCTTTAATTCTCTTAATTGCTTATCCTCCACTTTATATGGGGCTCCGGTCATCTGGCATATCCCGGACTGTGTCTTGGGAAAAGCAATAACATCACGAATAGACTCACCCCCAACCATAAATCTCAATAACCTATCAAGTCCAAGTGCAACCCCGCCATGTGGTGGTGCACCATATTCCAATGCCTCCAAAAGGAAACTAAACTTCATTTCAGCCTCTTCTTTAGAAAGGTTTAAGAGACTAAAAACCTTTTCTTGTATATTCCGATGGTGAATTCTGATAGAGCCACCGCCAATCTCTACCCCATTAAGTACCACATCATAGGCATTTGCCTTGACCTTGAGCGGATCAATGTCAAGCAATGGATAATCTGTTTCCCGCGGTGAGGTAAAGGGGTGATGCATGGCTGTAAATCTTTTCTCCTCATCATCATATTCAAATAATGGGGCATTCATTACCCAGATAAAATTGAATGTATCCTCTGGAATTATGTTTAATTTTTTAGCCAGATGCAGCCTTAACTGACAGAGGCTCATGGCAACTATCTTTGGTGTATCTGCTATAAATAAACACAAGTCATTTTCCTTGGCATTCATCCGCTCTAAGATTTTATCCCTTGCCTCGTCAGATAAAAACTTGGCAATGGGTGACTCCTTGCCCTTAAAATAAGCCAGTCCCTTTGCCCCATAGGTATTGACAAAATTCGTTAATTCATCAATATCCCGTCGACTAATGGAGGCCATATCCGGCACACAGATGCCCTTTACCTGACCTGCCTGAGCAATTGCCCGATTAAACACCTGACATGCTTCATCCTTAACCAGATCAGTAATATCTGTTAATTCCATACCAAATCGTGTATCAGGTGCATCAGAGCCATATCTTGCCATTGCCTCATCAAAATCTATTATTGGGAATGGTGTTTTGACCTCTATCCCCAAACCCTCTTTGAATACAGAAGAAAGCAAGCCTTCAATTAATTTACAAATATCATCTATCTCTACAAAGGAAGCCTCAATATCAACCTGTGTAAACTCTGGCTGCCTATCTGCTCGCAAATCTTCATCCCTGAAACACTTAACAATCTGAAAATATTTTTCAAACCCGGCTACCATCAATATTTGTTTGAAAAGTTGCGGGGATTGTGGAAGTGCATAAAATTCTCCCGGACTAAGCCTGCTTGGCACCAGAAAGTCTCTTGCCCCCTCTGGCGTACTCTTGATAAGCATGGGTGTTTCCACCTCAATATAGCCATTTTCATCCAAAAATCGTCTTGTAATCTGGTAGACCTTATGCCTTAAGAATATATTTTTCTGCATCTGTGGCCTTCTCAGATCAAGATAACGGTACTTAAGTCTGACATCTTCGGCGACATTCAGCTCATCACTAATGGAAAACGGTGGCGTTTTTGAGGAATTAATAATGGTTAATTCATGTACCAGTATCTCTATTTCTCCGGTGGTTAAATCAGGGTTTATGGTACCATGTGGCCTTGCACAAACCTGTCCCTTGACCTCTAAAACGAATTCACTCCTGAGTTCATGTGCCTTAGCATGAGCAATATCATCTGCCTCTGGCGAAAATACTATCTGTGAGATACCTGCCCTATCTCTTAGATCAATAAAAATTAATTTCCCATGATCCCTTCGGCGATTAACCCAACCAACCAGAATAACCTCTTCTCCGATATTTTGTAGCCCTAATTCTCCACAATTGTGAGTTTTTTTCATGATATTGCCCCTTTTTAAGTGTTATTGATAATTGATTATAATACACTGAATTGTAGGGTTTGTCAAGAAAAAAAATTCAAACTGTGCTCTCTTGGCTGAAAAATATATTGCAATTCAGATTAATTTATGGTATAGTTAATTACTCAGCCACAGATGGACGCTAATATTTTTTCTTTTATTATTTGTGTCCATCAGCGTCCATTTGTGTCCATCAGCGGCTGAGTAGTTACAATAAACAAAGGTAAATAATATTAAGGAGGAAACATAATGTATTACCTAAGAATTATATTGTTATTTCTAACAATATCAGTATCTTTCTCTCAACCAATCCATGCAGGTGAACCAGAAAGGTTTGTATTGGACAATGGTCTTGTGGTTGTTCTCAAGGAGGTGCATACTGCCCCACTTGTTGCCTTGCAATTATGGGTAAAGACAGGCAGTATTCATGAAGGGGAGTATATGGGAAGTGGAATATCTCACCTTGTGGAACATATGCTGTTTAAGGGTACAAAAAGGAGAGGGGTAGGGGATATAGGTCGCCAGATGAGTGCTGCCGGGGGTGATATGGGTGGATATACCTCTATGGATAGAACGGTTTATCATATGGTTATGCCAGCAGATAAAGCCGAGATTGGTCTGGATATATTAGCTGATGCTGCCATGAATTCAACATTTGATGAAGTAGAAATGAAAAAGGAAAAGGATGTTATTCTCAGAGAGATGGATATGTGCAAGGATGATCCTGACAAGTACCTCTCCAGAAAGATATGGCAGGAGGCATTTTCTCATCACCCATACCAACACCCGATAATTGGGTACAAGGAATTGTTTTCTCAACTAACTAAGGATGACCTATTAAAATATCATCAGCGATTTTATGTGCCAAACGATATGATACTCTCTGTTGTGGGTGATTTTAACAAAAGCAGGATGCTGGCAAATATAAAGCAATACTTTAATGATGGAAAGAGAAATTCAATATCACCAGTATATATCCCTCAAGAACCTATGCAGATTGGTAAAAAAAAGTTTGAGGAAGAGAAGGATATAAAGGTAGCATACTTAGAGATGGCTTTCCATATTCCGGATATCAGAAGCAGGGATTTGTATCCCTTAGATGTGATGGCTATTATCCTTGGTCATGGTAAATCATCTATACTTTATCAAGACTTGCGGGAGAGAGAATCAATAGTATATTCAATTGATGCCTGGTCATATACACCGCAATATCCAGGTCTTTTTGGGATTAATGCTGCCCTTGAGCCGGAAAATCTTCAAAAGGCACAGAAAACTATCTGGAAGAATATAAAAAAATTAGCTCAAGGGGATATTACAGATGAGGAGCTGGAAAAGGCAAGACAAATGGTTATTGCCTCCTCTATTTTTTCTCAGGAAACAGTGGAGTCTCAAGCCGCAGATATTGCCTCTAATGAATATGTTTGTGGGAATATCAACTTTAATAAGGATTATGTGAAAGGGGTAGGATTGGTGACTAAGGATGATATTAAACGCGTAGCCAAACAATACCTTTGCGAGGATAATCTAACGATTGGCATCTTAAAGCCAAAGGTTAAAGAAAAGGTAATAAGTCCAAGCATACAAGTAAAAGTAGAGCCAAAGATCCAAAAGTTTGTAATGGATAATGGATTGGTTTTATTAGTATTTGAGGATGATAGCCTGCCAATTGTTTCCATACATGCAGTGTTTAAGGGAGGGGTATTGTTTGAAGAAAAAGGCAAGGAAGGGGTATGTAACCTCTTGCAAAAAATGATGCTCAAGGGCACTAAAAATCATACCGCAAAACAGATAGCCGAGGCAATAGAGTCCCGTGGTGGTGCTATTTCAAGCTATGGCGGCAATAATAGCCTTGGTTGCTCAGTTAAGGTATTAAAAGAGGATCTGGATTTAGGGTTTTCGTTGCTTTCAGATGTTTTACTTAATCCATCTTTTCCAGTGGACGAAATGGAAAAAGAGAGAAGGGCAGTCTTTGCTGCTATTAAATCACAAGATGATGATCCATTTAGCTATGCCGTGAGGATATTGCGAGAAAATATGTGGCAGAATCATCCATATCGGCATAATAGTCTTGGCACTCAGGAGTCAGTAAGGGAATTAACCCGTAATGATTTGATTGCCTTTCATCAAGGATTCTGTCAGCCAGGGAATATGGTATTGGCTGTTTTTGGGGATGTAAAGGCACAGGAGATACGACAAAGGGTTGAAGGAATATGGATGGGAATAAAGGGGCAGAATTTATCACAAATTAACCTTCCAGATGAGCCAGAGCAAAAGGGAGCAAAACAGGTAATACAGGAAAAGGATAAGGAACAAACCATTATCCTGCTCGGGTTCCCAGGGATAGGGATAATGGATCCGGATAAATATGTCTTTGATGTGATGAGTTCCATCCTTTCCGGCAATGGATCCAGACTCTTTGTTAATCTGCGGGATAAGTATGGATTAGCCTACTATGTTGGTGTGTTTTCTATTCTTGGGCTTTCACCAGGGGCATATGTTTTCTACATTGGCACAAGCCGCGACAAGGTAGATGCTGCACTTGAAGGAATAAAAAAAGAAATTGGAATGATCCGTAATGAAGCCGTGTCAGATGAGGAGTTATCAAGGGCAAAAACATTCCTGATTGGCGAGCACTTGCAGGCACAGGAGACAAATTCTGCTCATGGGTTTGATTGTGCCCTGAATGAGCTGTATGGGCTTGGATATGAAGAGGTGGAAAGATTCAGGATAAGGATTAATTCCGTTACTAAGGATGATATAAAACGGGTGGCAAATAAGTATTTGCAGGATAATAAATGCACAGTGATTATCGTCAGGCCAGAAGATAAGAAGTTTTGAAGCTTAAAACTGCGGAAGTTCTGAAGTTTCTCTTAATGTACACGAACAGGAAAGTTAATTAAGACCAGAGAACCTTTCCTTTAAGCACTCTATCAACTCAAGGGTTAAAGAGGTAAGCCCCCTTTCCCGGCTGTAGATAAGATTGAAGTTAAAATGAAGGTCAATGTTAGCTATAGGGACTATTCGTATATCTTCTGACATTTTAATCAGGGTAGACCTTGAGACAAAGGAGATACCAAGCCCTTCGGCAACCGCACTCTTAACCGCTTCTGTTGAATCAAGTTCCATCCTGATCCTTAAATCAGAAATTTCTACCCCAATCTTAGCTAATGCCTCAACCATTATCTTTCTTGTGCCTGAACCTTCTTCCCTGATGATGATTGGTTCGGAGCGTAATTCATGAAAATTTATCTGTTTTTTTCTGTCCATGAGTGGTTGGCAGAAACAATAAGCACCAATTCATCCTCAAATACCTTTTCCACAATAAATCCAGGGGTATCAAACATCCCTTCAACCAATGCCAAATTAAAGGCATTAGCTGTTAATTGCTTCAATATCTCGCCAGTATTTGCTACCCGCAAATAAATATCTGCCTCAGGGTGTCTTTTGTTAAAGGAACTGATTATCCTGGGTAAGACATATTCACCCAAAGCAGTACTGGCGCCAACAATTATTTTATTCAGACTGGTATGCCTGAAATGGTCTATATCCTTTCTCGCCTTTTCATAAAGAACCAGTATCTTTTCCACATAGCCAAGCAGTATCTTGCCCTCTTCAGTGAGTGAAATCCCCTCTTTTTCTCTCAGGCACAACTTGACCACCAGCTTATCCTCTAAATTCTTTATCTGCCGACTGACCGCAGATTGTGTAATATATAATTCATCAGCCACCTTAGAGAAGCTTTTTAATTGAGATATCTTATGAAATACTCGCAAAGTAAAATCATCCATCATTTTCCTCCTATACCACTTAATCTCAAATGATAACATACTTGAGCAATGCTGTCAATAATTATTTTTTGGTATGAATTTTTATCATAATGATATGAGAATTATTCATTTGACAAATTGGTAATATTAATGGTATTATATATAAGTAAAATATTTATAAGTAAACTGCTCAACAAAAGAAGGCTTTTGGATGAAACTCCCAATTAAGGTACACTATGCTATTGTAATTATGACTGATATTGCGGTACAGGGGCAAGGTAACACTGTTACAGGAAATGATATTGCCCATCGGCAGAATATCTCCTTTCCATTTGTATCGCAAATTCTCAATAAGTTAAAACATGCCGGGCTGCTGGAGAGTGTCAGGGGCGGGGTATTGGGTGGCTATATCCTTAAAGGTTTGCCATCAATGGTGACCATTAAACAGATTGCAGAGGCAGTGGAAGCACCTATTGAGATTCGTCCGTCTGAGGAGATAAAGACCAATCAGATGATAGATGAAATAATCTGTAGCCTTTGGGAAAGAATAACCGAAAAATTAGAAAATATATCAGAAAATGTTACCCTTGAGGATATTATCAGATGGATAAGTGAGGGAATTGTAACTATGAAGGAGGGTGTTGCATCATGAAAATGGGAATATTATTAACCACCAGTCCAGAGAACCAGAATGCCGGGACAGTCATTAATCTGGCTACGGCTGCTCTGGGAGCTGGGCATGAGGTAAGCCTGTTTATGATGGATGATGGGGTTTACAATGTGGTAGCAAAGAATAAGATTTCTTCCCGGTTTGCAGGGTTAAGGGATGCGGGTGCATTTCTTGCCATTTGCGGACATACTGCTGAGGAACGCGGGGTTGAAGAGGATGATTGCCTGACTGGGGTAAAATATGCTGGTCAGTATGAGTTAGCAGTTATGGTTAATGAAAGCGATAGATTTTTGAGCTTTGGAGGGTAGGATGAAAAAGATAGCTGTTGTTATTTACGCATTGCCCTTTAATACCATTGGCAATGCTGAAGCATTAAGGTGTGCTGTGGGATTAACTATTGAGGACGAAAATAAGGTTCAGGTGCTTTTTATAAATGATGGGGTCTGGACCGCAGCCTCTCTGGATTGTCAGGCAGCCAAAAATCAGGAGCTTGATAAGCATGTAGAAACCTTGTTGATGATGGAGGCGGAGTTAATGGCTGAGGAAGAGGCATTGATTGATCGGGGGATCAAGGTTGATAATTCTGCTATAATTACAAGACCACGAGCTGAAATCAATCAGATTATCAGGAATGCGGATGTGGTTATAGGATTTTAAGAAAAAAGGAGGTGAAATCGTATGGCAAAAATAGGGATGTTGCTGACTGAAGGTCCATGGCAGACGGAAAACTACAAGGTATTTACCAAAATAGCTGATGCTGCATTGGACAAAGGGCATGAGGTACAGGCGTTCTTTTACCTTGATGGCGTCTATAACCCCATCAAACACCAGAAGTTTCCTGGAACAACAGAGGAAAATCTACCTGTCTCAGGAATAAAGAAGGTGGTGGAAAAGGGAGCTAAAATCATCTGTTGTGGTATTTGCGTCAATGGACGAGGTCTGGAAGGTGGCAAGGAATTTATTGAGGGTGTCAAGGTTGGTGGATTGCCGGACTTTGCGGACATTATGGGCGAGTGCGATACGCTGGTAACGCTGTAATAGAGAAGGAAAAGGAGGTGAAGGATTAATGGCAACAAGAAAATTGCTTTATCAATTTAATAGAACGCCATATGGTAATGTCTTCTATACCGAAGGATGGCGTGCGGCTGTTGGAGCAACCGCTGGGATTGATGAACATGAGGTAACCTTGCTCTTACAGGGTGATGGGGTTTACTATGCCTTGAAGGGTGCGGACAGGGCAGAAAACCTTGGTTATGAGGGTACACTCAAGAAGGCAGGGGTAAAATACTTCGTGGTCAAGGAAGACTTAGATGCAAGAGGGGTATCTCAGGATGAAATAGCTATGGATATGAGTATTATTCCAAGGGCAGACTCTGATAAATTATACAGTGATGCTGAATTTATTCTCGATTGGTAGGAGGTGAACAGATATGGCTCTTTATTTAGTTGATAAGCCAAATGGTGAGATTGCAGCCTCAGTATCAGCAATGGATAGTGATGCAAAGGTTGTACTTATTAAGGATGGCGTCTATCTTAATCCCTCTACCATGCATGGTAAGGTTTATGCCATGGAGGATGATGTCCATGCAAGAGGATTAAAGGATAGATTGGCTGGAAAGGCTGAGAGCATTGGCTATCCACAGTTAGTTGATTTGATTGTGGGAAATAAGGTGGTAAATCTCGCTTGATTGTAGGGTAACCGTTCACAGTCTATATTTTTGACACAGAGGACACAGAGAAAGAGGACAATCGGCTCAGATCGTATGATGATTGGAATTTAAGCTCTGTGTCCCTCTGTCGTCTCTGCAAACTCTGTGTTAAAATATTATTAGTTGTGAACGGTTACATTGCAGGTAATGGGCAGCCTCCTGTGTCTGCCCCTGTTTCTTAATGGAGGTAAAAAATAAATGGGATTAGCAGGTTGTAAGATAGATAGTGTGGTAGACATCACGGGCAAGATTTGTCCTTATACGGTGATGGAGGTAAGGGATGCCTTGAAGGGGATAGAAACAGGTCAGGTTCTTGAGGTTATAACTGATTACAAGCCAGCGGCTACTGAATCTATTCCTAATTTTTGCCAGAAGAAGAAGTATCCTGTTGAGGTTATTGAAAACTCTGACGCTACCTTTCGACTCTTGATCAAAAAGGAGGAGTAGGATGAGGCTGGGGGTATTTGTTAGTGATTGTCAGAAAAATGATAGTATGCTGGAGAGATTGAACGGTGAAGGGCTTGGTATATTTTTCGTTGAAAATGGTGTGTATCATGCAGTAATCCATGAAAATGGCAGGGATTCAGGGGTGTTGCAAAAAAAAGGCGTAAATTATTATGCCTTAGCCTCCGATATTCAAACAAGGGGATTTACTACTTCTGAAATAGATAGTAGGGTAAATGTCGTTACTTATGAGGATGTCGTGGATTTGATGATGAATGATTATGAGAAGTTAATCTGGTTATAGGAGGTAAGTCGTCAAGAAAAAATAACTTATACAGTCGTGCCACCGATTCATCTTGGCTGGCTCCGTTGTTCGTCGCTTACATACAGTAGTATGCTCGCTTCTCACGCTTTGCCAGCCAAACGACTCAGTGACTCTTGGTGTACAACTTATTTTTTCTTGACTTCTAACTAAAAAAAATGGCAACGATAAGCATTGGTCTTTTTTCTTCCCTTATTGGTTCGATGAATTCTGATTTTGCCGTTAAGCTGGCAGAAACAGCGGTAAATAAAGGGCATAGCGTAAACCTGTGGTTTTCTGGCAATGCTGTTACTTTAGCCAGAAAGGGACAAAAGTCGTTTAAGGATTACTCCTATCTGGCAGAGAGGCTGAAGGCTTTACAAGAAAATGGTGTAGCAATTGTTGCATGTGAGGCATGTGCTGCGGCTCGGGGAATTCATAAAGATGATGTAATAGAAGGGATTGCTGTCCATAGCATGGATTGGTATGTGGCACGGGCAGCTAAAAGTGATAGAGTATTGCATATAGGGGGAGAGTAGGGACAGGGCTTGTCCCTGTCCGCGAACGATAAGGAAGGAGAAAATAATATGGCAAAGAGTATTTTGTTTGTAATCTCAAGACCTCCATACAAAAGTGAAAACCCAAAGCTTGCCATCACCCATGCCATGGCTTGTTTTGTGGCTGATATGCATATTGATGAAGAGGTTGAGCCGGTTGTTGCCTTTGTGGGTGATGGGGTATTGAATTGTATTAAAAACCAAAGGTCACAGGAATTTTATGGCATTATCAGTACGGAGCAGCATATCAAGAATCAATTGGCTTCTGATATGAGGATGCTGGTTTGCAAGGAGGACTTATACCGTTTAGACATAAAGCCTGAACGGTTGATTAATGCAAGGGATATGGGGGCTGATATTGATTTGAATGTGGTAGGGTTTAATGAGGTGCAAAAAGAGATGGAAAGATGCGATCAGATGATGTGGTTTTGATTCGCAGATTACGCAGATTAAAAAGAAGGAGAAGAAGATGGATATAAAGACGATTGAACCAGTCAAGGAGATTGATGTTTTGGGCAGGGTATGTCCATATCCATTGGTTATGACCAAAAAGGCTACCAAGGGGTTAATCTCTGGTAATGTGATTAAGATATTGTGCGATTCTGAACCGTCTGTGACCAAGGAGATTCCAGCCTTTTGTGAAAAGAATGGGCTGCAAATGGAGTCGGTCAGGCTGGAGGATAAGGGATATTGGGAAGTGTTCGTGATGAAACCGTAAATTGAACCACAAAGGACACAAAGAAGACAGGAAGTGTTCAACGAGGATAATTGGGTGCTTTTTTAATGTGTAAGTTACTAATGATTGGGAATGATTTTAGTAATTATGATGATTATTTTTTAATCATTCCAAATCACTTAAATCATAAAAATCATTAGTATTTTACACATCTTATATGAGGAGAGAAACTAATGTTAGGTCAATATCCATTATTTGATTCATTTTGTGCGGCTGCCTTTATGATTGGGCTATTTGTTTTTGCCCTGGGGCTGCTGAACAACCTCTATATCTGGACAAAGGGCATGGGTAGGGGTATAATCAGCACTGGTACGAGCATTATTGTGGCCATATTTAGCCCAAGGCTCTTTCATTTCTTTGGTGCTATCCTTGATTCCTTTATCCATCGCCGACTATTTAAGGAAAACATCCTGCGGGGTGTGGCCATGGTTTCTATCATTGTCAGTTATATCGGCATCATCGTGGTTAATCATGTCAAGGCTTCCTCCATGCCAGAGCTACAAAGCATTTCTCATCTTACCCGTTTCCTTTATTCCCCATTTTGTGATTTTTACTTTTTCCGAACAGTCTCAGAGGCTACATTTACCCATCAGCAGGCGTTGTATGCCTTGCTGAATGATGGCTTTGGTTTCCTTATCTTAGTAGTTGGTGAGGGCATACTTATTTATCGTCGCTTTATCAAACGGGCGTATGTGTTTAAGATGAAAGAGGCAGACATCTTTGCCGTGATTATCCTTGGTGGCTGGTTTGCTCTACGGTTTCTGGCTGAGGCAACAAGTATTTTGAGTTTTAATGTGCCGGATAGTATTGCCAGTTATTGGTTTGTGGCTTTTGTCTTATCTAAAATAATTGCCCCGTTGGGTCTTCACTGGCCTGATTTTTATATCATAAGCTGGTGTCTTTCCGGTATATTCCTGGGTACTCTGGTTGGTACCATTCCGTTTAATCGCAAGCTGTGGCATATTGTAACTGCACCCATTGCCATGGTGGTTAATTCATTATCGCCAGAACAACATATCTTCAGCAAGCAGGCAGATGAGATCCCCTTCTCCAAACGGCAGTTAATAGAGATAGATGCCTGTATCAAATGTGGGATATGTGCAGAACATTGTGTGGCTTATAAACATACTAAAGAAGAACATGCAGTTTCAGGCGGGGTAATCTCGTTAATTAGTGAAAGGTTGAGGCAGGGGTATGGCTTTTTTAGCTCGCTCATAGATAGAGAACCCCACACTAAGGAATCGCAAGACTGGTTTGCGACTCAAGTTTATACCTGTACCCTATGCGGCAGGTGCAAAGAGGTCTGCCCGATAAATATTAATACCAGAAGCCTGCGGGTTTCCATGCGGGAGTATGCAGTTAGGGAAAAAATTGCCCCAAATGCAGTAAACATTGCCCTTGGTGCAGCAAAGAAGGTGCATAATGTTCTTAATTATCCCAATGCTGACCGATTGATGTGGGCTGAGTTTTCAGATGTGCCCCCTGAGGTTTATTCAGACAAGAAAAAGGCAGCCGTTGTCTATTTTGTTGGGTGTATGACCTCATTTTCCCCGGCTATCTCCGGGGTGGCAGAGGCAAACCTGAACCTGTTGTATCAGGCAGGGGAGGATTTTGCCATTTTGGGTGAGGATGAATGGTGCTGCGGATTTCCACTTATTGTAGCGGGGCTTTCTCAGGAATGGCAGTGGCTGAGGGACAAGAATGTGGAAGTGATAAAGATGATGCAGGCAAAACAGGTTGTCTTCAATTGTGCCTCCTGCTACCATACCTTTAAGCATGAGTATCAAGAGTATTTGCCAGGGGTAGAATTCCTTCACAATGTTGAATATATCCATAGGCTGATTGCTGACAAAAGGGTTAATTTGGGTGGAATAAAAGGAAGGGTTGCCTATCATGACCCATGCGATCTGGGACGGGGCTGTGGTGTATTCGAGCCACCAAGAAAAGCCATTAAATCTATCCCGGGGGTAGAATATGTGGAATTGCCCTTGAATAGAAGGCTTAGCACCTGCTGTGGTGGTGGTGGAGATCTGGAGATGGTCAATGCAGATTTGGTCAATAAGATTGCCGGAAGTCTGGTGGAAGAGTTTGATGAGTCCCATGTAGATATTGTTACCACAGCTTGTGGTCAGTGTAAACGGATGATTCAGAATGCTATTAAAGCCAAAGGCTCAAAAGTGAAGGTTATGGATATGGCTGAGTTGGTGCTTGCGGCTGGGATGGAGAAGAAGTGAAAAGTGAAAAGTGAAAAACGAAAAGTGAAGGTAAAAACATAAATTATTTTTTAATAAGTGAAAAGGGGAAAGTGATTTTAACTTCGTTTTTCACTTTTCACTTTTCGTTTTTCACTTTTCGTTTTTCACTTTTCACTTTTAGTTTTACAAGGAGGTAGTAATGGCAAAGTACAAGGATGTTGAGATGCCGGGTGATTTGTATTATTTTAATTCAGATAATCATGTCTGGCTGAGGATTGAGGAAGGAAACAGGGTTCGGTGTGGTATTGACCAGTTTGGTCAGAAGGCAGCCGGCACAGTGGCTTATGTTAAGATTAAGCCCGCTGGTGGAACAGTAACTAAGGGTCGTGCATTGGGTACGATCGAAGCAGGAAAGTATATCGGTCCAGTGAAATCCCCTGTCCATGGCACTATCCTTGAGGTCAATCAGGATGTCTTGAGCAGCCCAAGTCTGATCAATACTGATTCCTATGGAACAGGCTGGTTGATACTGATTGAGGCAAGTAATTTGCAGAAAGATATAATTGATCTCAAGCATGGTGAGGAAGAGGTGTCAGCATGGCTTGAGGCAGATTATAAAAAATATGAGGCAGAAGGGTTGTTTGCGGAGAAGGAGAAGGAGTAATGTTGCAAGAAATTATCCTGCAACGAAGACTACAAGAGCGTATGTTTTGTGATAAGGGAGTATGTTCCGGCGTTCACGGAAAATGGACAGGTCTTGCAGATGCTGTCGCTGCTCATGGTCATGACCCGCAGGTGGTAGAAACTGCTAAGCTAATCACTAATCAACACCATAACCTGTTTGGTTATCCCAATGAAGAAAGGGGATTGTGGCTAAGGCTGGAGGGTAATGGGTTTACCCAATATGCTCAAAAAGAAAGGGCTGCCGTAGTTTATTTTGTGGGCTGCAAACAATCGTTTCTTATTCCCTCGCAACAAACGGCATTGGACATAGTTAAGGAATTGTCTCGTGATGGGGTTGATTTTGCTGTGCTTGGAGACAGGGAATGGTGTTGCGGAAGGGTCTTGAAAGGGCTTGGACTGGATGAGGAATTTGAAGTTTGCAAGCAACATAATTCAGGAGAGATACAACGGCTAAAGGCAAAACAGGTAATATTTACCTGCCATTCATGTTATGATGTGTGGCACAATGATTATCATATCGATGGTGTGGAGCTGATTTACAGGAAAAGTATCAATTGAAGGAGTTGGGCAGATGCCGGTTTTTGAACTTAATAGCCAACCTTACGAAACAGATGCAGACGGCTTTCTGCAAGACCCGAACCAGTGGAATAAGGGCATAGCTGAATATCTGGCAAATGGTTGCGGAATTACACTTACGCTTGAGCATTGGAATATTATTGGCATCATTCGCAATTATTATCAAGAATACGGCTATCCACCCCAGATGAAGATAATCGTCAGGGAGATGAAAAAATGTTGGGTGAAGAAAAGGGTAATGCGTGGTATTTTCACGAGCTTTTTCCTCAGGGGCAGTATAATCAGGCATTTAAGATCGCCGGGATTTCTGCATCTTTTCCCTGCGGTGGTTGTGGAGGCGTGCTTATTGGCTTGAATTTATGGAGTAACACCTATGGTAATGGATCAGGAATTAACTGAGGAAAAATGTTGGAACATAGCTCGACAGAATTTTGGCAACAGCATCTCTTTCTTTGCCCCAACGATAAAGCATTATGAAACTGAGGAATTTTGTCAAAGTTGCGGGCATTGTTATTTTATGCCTGTGTCTATTACCGGGGCAGGCTGTGAATTGAATTGTGACCACTGCGGTCGCAAGATACTTGCTGCCATGAAGCCTACCATCTCGCCACAAGCATTGTTTAATTACGCTCAAGAAATTAATAGGCATGGGGCAAAAGGGATGCTCATCAGTGGTGGGTCAGATAAAAGGGGTGTAGTACCCATCAAGCCATTCTTGAACACCATTGCCCGAATAAAGCAAGAATTTGGCTTCAAAATTGTTGCTCACTTAGGCATTTTGGATGAAGAAACCGTGCAGGAGATAAGGGATTCTGCGGCAATTGATGGGGCAATGATGGATATTGTTGGTTCTAATGAAACCCTCAGGCAGGTTTATCATCTGAAGGATGTGACCACAAACGATTTTGAAAATTCACTCAAACTCTTGTGCGAATATGGAATACACACCATTCCCCATGTGGTTATTGGGTTGCATTACAGGAAGATTCTGGGAGAATATCAGGCACTTGAGATTATTGCTAAGTACCCGGTAACGGCTGTTGTTCTGGTGGGTCTATTGCCACAAATCGGAACAGCGATGGCTGATGTTATTCCACCAGATCCTGCGGAAATGGGTGAGGTGTTTAAGCACGCCCGACAGGTATTCCCTTTCACACCAGTTTTGTTAGGATGTATGCGTCCCATGGGCGAACATAAATTCAAGACAGACACACTGGCACTTAAGGCAGGATTAAACGGTATTGCTTATCCAGCAGAGGGAATTGTGGGGATGGCTAAGGAGATGGGGCTTGAGGTGCGGTTTAGTGAGGTGTGTTGTGCATTAATAGGTGGTGATTACATCCATGGTGAGATGGCAACTGCTTGATACAGGCATACTTACAGCAGCAGAAAATATTACCCTTGACTCAATCCTGCTTGAGGCACGGGCTAAAGGTGACATTCCTAATACCGTCAGATTTATGCAATTCTCACCGTCGGCTGTACTTATAGGGTACCATCAGACTGTGGAGCAAGAGGTGCGGCTTGAGTTTTGCCGCAAACAGGGTATTGATATTAATCGACGAATTACCGGCGGTGGTGCCATATATTTTGATTCTTCGCAACTTGGCTGGGAATTGATTGCGTCAAAGGCTGACATTGGTTATCGATTGGATAAGGTGACAGAACTGGTCTGTGAGGCAGTTATCAGAGGATTGAAGACATTGGGTGTTAATGCAAATTTTCGACCCCGTAACGATATTGAGGTCAACGGCCGTAAAATATCCGGCACAGGTGGGATTTTTGAGGATAATGCAGTATTGTTTCAGGGGACATTATTGGTTAACTTTGATGTGGAATCCATGATTCGTGCCTTACGAATCCCGACAGAGAAATTGGCAGATAAGGAACTTGCCTCAGCAAGACAGCGGGTTACTTGCTTGCAGGAAGAACTGGGATTTGTACCATCATTGGATATAATCAAACAGGCATTGCAGGCTGGGTTTGAGGAGGTACTGGGGATAAGGTTTGAGAGGATGGAGCTTCCTGAAAAACTCCAGCAAGTGCTTGACTACAGAAGTCCTGAATTTGCATCCAGGGAATGGATTGAAGAAACGCGAGAACCCCATGATATCAGGCAGACCCTGAGGGCAACAAATAAGGCTAAGGGAGGATTGATTCGGGCATCCTTAGTGGTAGATACTAAACGCATGGCACTCAAACAAGCATTGATTACCGGTGATTTCTTTGTTTCGCCGTCTCGTACGATATTTGACCTTGAGGCAATCCTGAAGGATATTCCAATTATTGAGGTTATACAAAAAATTGAATGGTTTTTCGAGCATAATCAGCCTCAGATGTCAGGGCTACAAGGTGCTGATTTTGTTGCTTGTGTTTCTTCTGCTTTGCAACGAATGGAATATCCGTCTCTGGGCATTCCATTAGAAGAAGCAAACTACCTGTTCACCGTGAATGGCTCTATCCGTGATATCTTGAAACAACCATCGGTTTTACTCTTGCCATATTGTGCCAAGCTGGTGGGGTGTGAATATCGGTATCAAGAGGGGTGCAGTAGGTGTGGTGGATGCAGTATTGGCAAGGCGTATGAACTGGCAGAGCAACGAGGGCTTAGACCCATTACCATACAGAATTATGAACACCTGAGGACAACACTTCAAGAGTGCCGAACAGATGGGGTTAGCTCATACATCGGCTGTTGTTGCAAGGCATTCTTTGCCAAAAGGCAGGGGATCTTCCGGAATGCAGGGGTTCCCGGGGTATTAATTGATATAGAAAACAGCACTTGCTATGATCTGGATAAAGAGGGCGAAGCATTGGTTGGCAGGTTTGAAAACCAGACACATTTGCGGCTGGGTTTGCTGGAAAGGGTGATGAGTTATGCAGATACTGACACATTACAGAGTGAATTTACTTAGATTATGAGCCTGTTGACGACGCTCTTGATAATACAAAATAGCCCAACCAGTGACTGCGATAATTATAAAACTCAGAAAAACAGCAGAGAGTCCATCAAAAACAAAAGTGATGTTATTCATGAGTATCCTCCTTTCTTTCGAGCCAATAGGCAATAGCGAAAAATATAATTGCAAGGGATGAGCCTAAAAGAAACGAAAGTAAATTTAATTTATCGGACTGAATTATTCCTGCAATTGCAACCCCTGTAAAGGATATTTTATACTCAAGTGGGGCATAAATTGCGATTTTTTCGGTGAGGATTAATCAAGGAGAGCAAGGCGTGAAGGTGAGCAATAGTGTACTATTGCGAACCTGAACAACACAGCTATCGTTGATTAAGACCAGCGAAAAACGCAATTTATGCCCCACTTGAGTATAATTAAGGGCATAGATGATTGGGGTAAATATCTTGCTATTCCGGAAGAAGAATGGATGTT
>MNYI01000059.1 GCA_001873945.1 Candidatus Desantisbacteria bacterium CG2_30_40_21 | reverse complement strand
TGTTGCCCTCTAAAGAATAAACACTCAGGACAACAATTACGGGTTCTGTGCAGCAATTCTCATTATGGATTTTCAGATTCACCACAGAGACACGGAGGCACGGAGAATAACTTAAAAAAACAAGCTGACGGAATGCAAATTTTTATAAATTCACAGAATAATGCTTCAAATTTCCAAAAATCTGCGTTCAGCCACATTCAAATAAGAGATTTGTCCTTCGATTTTCCTCTGTGTCTCCGTGTCTCCGTGTCTCCGTGTCTCCGTGGTGAGTTGTTATGTGTTTATGCGGTAAAAATGTCATAATTAAAATTGCTGGGTCATCTTCATTTTCTTGTTGACTTCAAGCTCCAAGTCTGCTATAATATATTATGCTCAGGGAGGGTATAACTATTGGCTCATGACACTTGTTTCTGGTGGTAATTTCCACAAAGACAAATGTTACGAGCCGCTACCCATTGGAGAAGATTATGTCCAATCTCATTACATTTGATTCATCCACCATTCCAGAAATCCAGACAGACACCTTGATTATCGGTATGGGCATAGCCGGGCTTAGTGCCGGGATTCAGGCTGCTAAATATGGAAAGGTTTTAATTGTTGCCAAAACCTCCTTTCATGAAAGTAATACAGAACATGCCCAGGGTGGCGTGGCTGTTGTTCTGGCAGATGAAGATACAATGGAAAGCCATGTAGCTGATACCTTGATCACTGGTTGTGGCTTGTGCAATAATAAAAATGTTAAAATACTTGTTGAAGAGGGCCCGCAAAGAATTAGAGAATTGATAGACTGGGGTGTTAAATTTGACAAAAATCAGGGAAAATTATCCTTTGGTCAGGAGGGTGGACATAGCCTCAAGAGAGTTATTCATGCCAATGGGGATGCTACAGGAAAAGAGATATTAAGGGGATTGTTGGCAAAGGCAAAGGCAAATCCAAATATTACCTTGATGAGGGATGTTTTTGTTATTGATCTCTTAGTCAAAGAAAGGGTATGTGTCGGAGCGATTATTCATGCGCCTCTTGAGGCATTGAGGGTTATTCTCGCTAAAAACACCATTCTGGCTACAGGTGGAACAGGACAGATTTACAGAGAAACAACTAATTCTAAGATTGCCACTGGTGATGGAATAGCTCTGGCTTTTCGGGCTGGGGCAGTATTAAGCGATATGGAATTTATCCAGTTTCACCCCACAACCTTGTATGTAGCTGGTGCCTCTCGATTTTTGATATCTGAGGCAGTCCGTGGAGAGGGTGGGATATTGAGAAATAAAAATGGCGGAAGGTTTTCGTTTAAGTATCACCCTTCAGGCGAATTAGCTCCAAGGGATATTGTTTCAAGAGGGATATGGGCAGAGCTTAAGGAAACAAACTCTGTTTTCGTTTGGCTGGATGTTACTCATCTGGATTTTGAATACCTTAAGAAGAGATTTCCAAATATTGTTGGAACATGCCTTGAGTTTGGACTTGATATTAAAACAAAATGGATTCCAGTCAGACCAACGGCTCATTATATGGTTGGTGGGGTAAAGACCGATGAATATGGTCAAACAAATATTGGGGGATTATATGCCTGTGGTGAGGTAGCTTGTACCGGTGTGCATGGGGCAAATAGATTGGCAAGCAATTCCTTGCTTGAAGGGCTGGTTTTTGGATACAGGGCAGGGGAACATGCTGGTCATACTGAAAGGCTATCCAAGAAACAGAGGTTCTCAAACGATGTTAATGATAATATTCATCAGAAGATAAATATTGCAGATGTGAAGAATTCTTTGGCCAGTCTCATGCTGAGGAATATGGGTATTGAACGCGACGAAAAAGGGCTGCTGGAGGCTAAAAAAAGCATTGACTTCTGGATGTCATATGTTTTGAATAAAGAATTTTCATCCCCTGCTGGATGGGAATTGCAAAACATGCTCATTGTTGCCGGTTTGATGCAAAGGGCAGCCTTAACGAGGCAGGAAAGCCGCGGGGTTCATTTCCGCAAGGATTATCCATATCAGGATGACGAACGGTGGAAGAAACATGTTGACCTGAGTGAGGAGAATTGTGATTTTGGATCTTAGTGTTTGCCATAAAATAACTGTTACATTTGGTTGTCGATGTGACACATTTATTTTGTGACAGACCCTAAAAAGTAAGAAATAATATCCATAAGGAGAAACAACCAATGCTTTTTAGAAAGCCCAAATACGCTACTATCCCTTTACCAAAAAAGAAAATACAAGCACCAGAAGGATTATGGATAAAGTGTGAGGGGTGCGATGAGCTTATTTATAAAAAAGACTGGCAAGCAAATCAGATGGTCTGCCCTGAATGTAATTTTCATTTTCGTCTCGGGGTCAAAGAACGATTGCAACTTATAATGGATGAGGGGTTTGAAGAATTTAACCAGGGGATTAAGCCCATAGATTTTCTTGGATTTGTGGATAGCAAGCCTTATGTACAAAGATTAGATGATGCTCAACAAAAGACAGGTTTTTTGGATGCCATTGTAACGGTTAAAGGCAGTATCCATGGGTGTAGGGTTGTTGCCGGGGCACTTTGCTTTGATTTTATGGGTGGAAGCATGGGGTCAGTGATGGGTGAAAAGATAGCCTTAGCCGTGAATATGTGCCTTGAGGGAAAAGTACCGTTAGTAATGTTCTGTGCCTCTGGCGGGGCAAGGATGCAGGAAGGCACAATGTCTTTGATGCAAATGGCAAAGACCTCAGCCTCTATTGCCAGACTATCTGAGGCAGGAATACCCTATATCTCAGTTCTGACACACCCTACAACCGGTGGGGTAACAGCCAGCTTTGCTACATTAGGTGATATTATCATTGCCGAACCAAAGGCTTTGATCTGTTTTGCCGGACCAAGGGTAATTGAACAAACCATTGGACAAAAACTACCCGAAGGTTTTCAACGCTCTGAATTTTTACTCGAACATGGATTGCTTGATATGATTGTTGTCAGAAAGGAAATGAAGGCTACGCTGGCAAGGGTATTGAAGATGCTGGAATAATCGGGTAGAAGGCAGCAATTCTAATTATGAAACTCGGTGAGCAATAAATGTAATAAAATGGGGATGGATCAGCCAAGATAGAATCTTGGGCTACCCCTTTTTCCTTTCATTAATTATTTCTGTGTTTCCACTGCCAGAAACACTACCATGATTGCAGCTTATTTCATATTCTCTGAAATTACAAATATTTCAGAGAATATGAAAATTATCTTGACAATTGAAGAAAATTGTAGTACAATTTGAATAAGAAAAAATCCCGTGCCGAGATAGCTCAGCTGGTAGAGCAGCGGACTGAAAATCCGCGTGTCCGCAGTTCAACTCTGCGTCTCGGCACCATTTTAGTCTTAGGGTCTGTCGCCTTTTGCACAGGGGCGTGGATTGAAACAAACAAACAAACAAACGAAACATGCCGGCGTAGCTCAGGGGTAGAGCAACTGATTCGTAATCAGTCGGTCGGAGGTTCAACTCCTCTCGCCGGCTCGTTTTTAGGTTTAATCGGGAGGGTAACTGAAGGTGTATCTGTAATCTTTTTCTGCCACAGTGCCCCGATATTTCCGAAGAGGGCAAAAAGAGTAATGTCTGTTAAAACCTATAAACAGCGAGTAATTATTAGCTTTGGAATATTATTTTTTATGGCAGTGATTCTTATCTGCCGACTTGCGTATATTCAATTATGGCATGGTCGAACGCTGAAAGATTTAGCCTCTTCAAGTCAGGAAAGGTTGATAACTACTGAAATGAATCGAGGCACAATATATGATTGTTGTGGCCGAGAGTTGGCGGTGAGTGTTGAGGTTGATTCTTTATGTGCTCATCCAAAAGAGATTAAATGCCCTGAGGCTATTGCCGATAAATTAGCCCCTATTCTTCAGATGCAAAGAAATCAGATAGTATCACTGCTGAAGAAAAAATCCTCATTTGTCTGGATAAAAAGAAAACTTAGCCTGAGACAAGCAGCACAGATTGCTAAGCTAAACCTCCCCTTCGTCGACTTTGTCAAGGAATATAAACGACTATACCCTAAAAAAGAATTAGGTGCTCAGATCCTTGGTTTTGCTGGAATGGATAATTGCGGGTTAGAAGGAATTGAGCTTTCTTTTGACAAGGCATTAAAGGGTCCAACCAAATCTATTGCCCTGACAAGAGATGCCACAGGTCATACCATCATAGATAAAAAAAATATGTCTCTTTACGCAGATAAGGGGTGTGATGTTACCTTAACCATTGATGAAGTGATTCAATATGCAGCAGAAGCAGAGGTAAAAAAAGCTTGCATAGAGTATAATGCCCTTAGTGGGTGTGCAGTTGTTATGAATCCTAAGACTGGAGAAATATTGGCATTGGCATCATATCCTACCTATAATCCTAACTTTTTTTCAAGTTATATAGTCAATCGCCGAAGGAATATAGCTATTTCAGATGTGCTTGAACCAGGCTCTACAATAAAGCCTTTGGTTGCAGCCTGTCTTCTTGAGGAAGGGGTAGTATCTCCCTTTGAAGAGTTTTATTGTCCTGGGAGTGTCCTCGTTGGAAAAACGCTTGTCCGTTGTGCCCATACCCATAATAAAATCTCCTTTGCTGAGGTAATATCTCATTCATGTAATGTAGGGATGATTCAGGCAACAAAACGACTATCACCTCAAAAATTCTATTCTTATCTTGAAGCCTTTGGATTAACAAATCCTACTGGAATAGAACTGCCAGGGGAAGGAAAAGGTCTATTATCTAAACCGAGCCACTGGTCAAAGTTGTCCATGGCTGTATTATCCATAGGGCAGGGAATATCTACAACCCCTCTTCAGCTGGCTACAGCATTATCAACTATAGCCAATGAGGGTGTTCTTATGAAGCCGATGATAGTAAAGGAAATCAAGGATCACAAGAATAAAATTATTAAATCTTATCAGCCAACCCCAGCGAGAAGAGTGTTTTCAGCTAATACAGCAAAAAGTATCAGCAATCTTCTAAAAAAAGCTGTAGAAGAAGGTACCGGAAAAAAAGCAAGGATTGATGGATATGCAATTGCAGGTAAAACAGGGACAGCCCAGAAGGTTGTTTCAGGGCAAAAGGGATATTCAAAGGATAAATATATTGCCTCATTTATTGGTTATGTGCCTGCAGATGATCCACAGATTCTGATTGCTGTCATAATTGATGAACCAAGGACTTCAGAATATTGGGGTGGAACTGTAGCAGCTCCGGTATTTCGGAAAATTGGCAAAAGGGTTCTCCCGTATCTCCATATTCTTCCTGACCCAAATATTAAATGTGGAAGCAGTACGCAGACGAATAATTTGAAGGAATAAACCATGAGATTCCACTGGGCAAACAAAGGAGTAGTATCCTTAGAAAAAGATAAATGGGTTATTATTGGGCTTGGTAATCCCGGGGAACAGTATAGTCAAACCAGACATAATGTAGGGTTTATGGTTATAAATCATCTTTGCAGGTTGCATAATATTAAACTTGCTCAAAATAAGTGTCAGGCAAGGATAGGAGAGGGAGAGATCCATGAGAAAACCGTGATACTGGCAAAGCCAACAACATTTATGAACCTGAGTGGTAAATCTGTTGTTGAGCTATGTAAACGATGCCGCATCTCTTCATCTCAGATAATCGTTATCCATGACGATGTCAGCCTTCCTGTTGGAAAGATCAGGGTACGATCCCAGGGAAGTTCTGGTGGACATAATGGGATACAATCAATAATTGCTTGCCTTGGAACCAAAGAATTCCCAAGGATACGGATAGGGATCGGTTCACCCTCAGAAGGAATGGACATGGCTGAATTCGTACTTTCAAGGTTTGAAAAGGAAGAAATGGCGACAATGAATCAGAGCATTGAATTAATCGCAATGGTTGTGGATACTATTATGAATGATGGGGTAGAAGTTGCAATGAATAAATATAATTGAGCATCAGAGGAATTTAGCAAAGGGGGATTAAGGGGGTTGTCTCTCTCTGTGCCTCCGTGGTGATGAGGATTTTCAAATGAAAAAAAACATTATTATCTCTGCCTGTCTCGGATTAATAACAAGTCTGGCTGTTATCCTTTTGTTTAACATCCCTATACTTGGGACAATCAATGCAAAATGTATTGATATCATGTTTAAGCTCCGTGGGGATATAGATATCCATCGGGATATAGTCCTGCTGGAGATAGATGATAAAACAATAGATGCTTATGGCTCATGTCCATTAAAAAAAGATATTTACGCAAGGATAGTGGAAGTGCTTTCTAAGGCAAGGGTAAAAGCCATTGGATTTGATATGTCGTTTTCTGATGTAGATGGAAAAAATGACAGCTATTTTGCTTCAGCCATAACAAACGCCGGAAATGTATCCCTTGGATTTGAGTTCAAACCTGATCATATTATTAAAGACAAAAATATCCTTGTTACAAGCCATGCCCTGTTACCCAATCCGAGACTATTGACAGGGGCTCGTTCGGTTGGGCATATATCTATCCTGTCTGATAATGATGGAATTGTTCGACACATTCCTCTACTGATAAAATATGGAGACAAAACCTATCCCTGCTTGCCGCTTCAGATGGTAGTTGATAGCCTTAATATCTCATCAATAGGCTTTGACCATAATGGGATATTACTTGATAAATTTCGTATTCCTACAGATGAATCAGGTCAAATGTCAGTAAATTATAGCAACAATGGCTTTAGAAGGTATTCTCTGTCAGATATAATTGATTCACAGGGAAATATTCTGATAGACCCATTTTATTTTAGAAATAAGATGGTATTGATTGGTCCTGTGTCTAAAACAAATTGTGAATTTAGTCACATCCCTACCGGAAACAATGTCCCCCCCCTTTATATCCATGCCAACATTCTCAACAATATTCTCACCGGTAATTTTCTGACCCCAATTCCTGATGTCATCAATAATGGCAGCCTTTTATTGATTGGGCTTGGGCTTGGGATTATCCTCATCTCTCTGCCCTATGGCAATGCCGTGCTTTTTACCGCTTGTGGTTGTTTTTTCTATATTCTATCAGGCTTCATTTCTCTTAAGTATGGCGGATTAGCCTTACCACTACTTCCTCCAATAGTTGCGGCTATCATCATATCCGTGATAACAGGGATTTATCGGCATCTTTTCTCATTAAATGATATTGATAAATTAACAAGAAAAATGAGGTTAAATGAGTCAAAGATTGGCATATTGCAGCGAGAGAATGAAAAGATTGGTCTGAAATTAAACCCATCCTTTAGAATAGATTTTGGGACCAGAGAGATATGGTATCCGTCTACAGCTCAAAATGCCATAAAGATTCCACGGGATTTTGAACATCCACTTCGTATTCTTGAATGCCTTGTTCATGAAAGATGGGGATCTGACAGGCCAGAGATACATTGGATAGAAGGATTTATCATCTACCATGATTCATGGACAAAAGACTATCCAGTGGATCCATCGCAGGCATTTGATGCATTTGTGGCTCAATTGAATATGGATTTGTTTGGTAGGGAAATTGGGATAAAGAAAAAGGTGATTATGTCAACCGAGCATGGATATTATAGCTTAAGCAGTGACATTCGATGTGAATCCAATGTAAAAAATTCAATCAGGAGCTTTAAGAAGGCGTACGAGCTATTTCAGGCAAATAATCTGGAGGATGCAGAAGAGGGATTAGAGCAGGCAGTTAGCTTTGATGCTAAGAATATTCGATTTTTAACCCTGCTGGGGGATGTCAGGAATAAATTGGGGAAACAAAAAGAGGCTATGGATGGATTCGTAGCCGCATATCAGGTATTGACCAGAGAAATAGAGAAGATTAAAGGGGCAATGAATATCTTTGAGATACGAGAGGATGGATTGCTGAAAGCGATTAAGGGTGAAAAAAGGAGATTAATCTGGAAGGGAATAGATAGTGAAAAGGCTAAGATACAGGAGCGAATTGAAAAATTAATAGGATTAAGCGATTATCTGGTCATAAAACTCTTGTCCGGGGTCAGGATAATAGATGATGGTGAAAGCGTTATGGCATTGTTAATGGATTCTGCATTGATTATTAGTATAAGGGATGAGGTGTATTCTTCCCTTCTGGAAAGAGGATTATCTGTGGATGATACCATGTTTGAAACCACATGGGAGAAAATACTCTATCCGGTAATTAAAAATGATGTCCGAGAAATAAACAGTATCGTCATTGAGTTGAAGAAAGAGCTTAAGTCATGGCTCAGGTACAGGTCGTTGGAGCATCTGATTAGTATTTCAATAGAACCAAAGCAACTTCATGATTTATGTTTGTTATGGGATATGGAGGACAGATTTCAAAGTGATGAATTGAGTGTTACACAGGAAGAGGTGTTAAAGGAATTTGGGTGGGGGGCGAGGTATTATTATAGTTTGAAAGAGACGGAGAAAAGACTGACAGAAGGTGAGGACTTGGAACAAAACAACTTGTAGGAGAATATATAAATGCTGCATCATCTCAATAAAGAGCCTGAATTCTTACCCATATCCAAAGACGATATGAAAAAGCGAGGCTGGAAGGAATTGGATGTAATTCTCATTATCGGAGACGCCTATGTGGATCATCCATCTTATGGGACAGCTGTTATTGGCAGGGTATTAGAAAATGCAGGGTTCAGGGTGGGTATTATTGCTCAGCCTGACTGGAAAAATCCTGATGATTTTTTAAGGCTGGGCAAGCCAAGGCTGTTCTTTGGGATTACTGCCGGCAACCTTGATTCAATCATAGCCAATTATACAACCAATAGAAGTCCGAGGAAAGAAGATGATTATTCGCCAGGCGGAAAACCATGTCTACGGCCCAATCGAGCAACCATTGTCTATGCCAATAGGATCAAGGAGCTCTTTCCTGATACACCTATTGTCATCGGAGGCATAGAGGCAAGTCTGCGAAGACTGGCTCATTATGATCACTGGTCTGATGAGGTAAGGGCATCGATACTGATAGATTCCAGGGCGGATATTTTGGTTTATGGCATGGGTGAGAAACAGATTATTGAGATAGCCAGACGATTGAGGAGTGGGGATTTTCTGGATAATATTCGTGGTACAGCTATAGTTAGAAAGAATATAGAAATATTTAAGGATGCACTTATCCTCCCTTCATTTGAGGATGTCTGCATAAGTAAACGAAGGTTCAATGAAGCCTTTGAATTATGGTATAAGGAATGCGACCCTTTTTACGGTAAAACCGTTATCCAGCCACATGGCAACAGGTTTGTTATCCAATCCCCTCCACCCTTACCACTTGGCACAAAGGAATTGGACAATATTTATCTCCTGCCTTATATGAGAAATTGGCACCCTGTTTATGACAAAGATGGCGGTGTGCCAGGGTTTGAAACGGTAAGATTTTCTGTAACCTCCCATCGTGGCTGTTGCGGACAATGCAGCTTTTGCAGCCTGTCTGCCCATCAAGGACGAATAGTTCAGAGCCGAAGCAAGGAATCTATTGTCGAAGAGACACAAACTATTGCCAATCTTAAAAATTTCAAGGGAACAATTACAGATATTGGTGGACCAACGGCTAATTTATATCAAGCAAATTGTAAACATTGGACAAAAAATGGTGCCTGCAAGGGTAAAATGTGTCTTATGCCTACAAGGTGTAAGGAATTGAGAACCGGTTATGGACAGACCATGAACATGTGGGATGAGGTGATGAAAAATCCAAAAATAAATCACCTGTTTGTAGCCAGTGGGATACGATATGACCTGTTGGTGGAAAATGAGTCGGAGAAGTATTTGAGAACCCTTTGTAAACACCATATCAGCGGACGGTTAAAGGTAGCACCAGAGCATACTGCAGATTCGGTACTCAGGCTAATGAATAAGCCATCGTTCAAGGTATACGAAAGGTTTGAAGCAAGATTCAGAAAGATAAACCAAGAATTGAAAAAAAAGCAATATCTGGTGAATTATTTTGTAAGTGCTCATCCCGGGTCAGACTTGACTGCTACCTGTCAGATGGCTCTTTATCTGGCACATAAGAACATTCGACCAGAACAGATTCAGGATTTTATCCCTTTACCCATGACCGTTTCAGGGTGTATGTATTATACGGGAAAACATCCGTTTACTGGTGAACATGTTTATGTGGCAAGGGATGAAAGGGAAAAAAAGATGCAGCGGGCTCTGATTCAATCTACTCAGCCGCAAAACAAGGAATTGGTATTGGAAACATTGGAAAAGTTGGATAAGGGACATCTTCAAGATGTGTTGTTAGGGAAGATAGTACAAGGTGTAAGCCGTCAAACGGCAGCCAGTGGCAGAAAGCAGTCAGACAGGGGCACAGGGGGCAGAGGTAATCGGTAATCAGTAATTGGTGAAGAGAAAATGGCAATTGGTTGTTACTGATTACCGATTACCTCTGTCCCTCTGTGCCCCTGTCTTGCCTTCCGTTCTTTCCTCCGCACCCCGGGTCTATCTGGCCAGATCTCATCCAGAATTTCTCCTGCCTTTTCAAGTTGTTCCTTTCTTTCTTGAATCTTCTTGTTATATGACTGTGTCTTGCGAAAGAGGAAACTAATTCGGATGGCAATCATTATGCCCATAATCAATAAAATATCAGGCAATGCCTTACCCCATTCAAACATTTTTCTCACCCTTTTTATTATTGTGCTAATTGGTACAACTCAAATGATGTCAACTACCACCCAATACTCAATACGCCTTTTGTCCACTCTCTCCCCAAAACCTGAAAAGCTCCAGAGACTCTTGACGAAGGAAATCCACAGTAATTTCAACCGGACTGGAAGCGATTTGCTTCATTACTTCGTTTGAAATCTCAAGCTCATTGAAACCAAATTGCCTTGCGTCTTCAATTCGTGCCCCATAGACTATTCTGGAAATTCTTGCCCAATGACAGGCACTAAAACACATTGGACATGGCTCACAGGTAGAATAAATGATACAACCTGACAGGTCAATAGTTCTTAATCTCCGACAAGTTTCCCGGATAGCACAAATCTCAGCATGAGCCGTAATATCCATATTTTCAAAGACAAGGTTATGCAGGCAGCTTATGATCTCCCCATCCTTAACAATACATGCTCCAAAGGGTGTCTGTCCCTGCTTGATGCCTTCTTTTGCCTTATTAATAGCAGATTGCATAAACTGTTCGTCTGTTTTCATCTAAGAATCCTCCTTGCCCACTTCTTCACCATTCCCTCTTTTCGTTTACCGTTTTTTCCTCAATAGCTATTTCTTTTCTGCAACAAATTATTGTCAATCTCTATACTACTCAATACATCCACAATCCTTTTGCTTGCCATTCCATCACCATAAGGATTTTTGCAGCTTTTAACCTTAGCCTTAAATTCCCTGTCACAAAGGGCAAATCTGATTGCCTCAACAATTTTTTCCCTATTGCAATTCACATCAATAACATTTATTGCTCGCTGCCTGCCCTGTTGCCTTGTGCCTATATTTACCACTGGAAGATGGAAAGAGGGTGCCTCGATTATACCGCTGCTTGAGTTCCCGACCAATACCCGTGCATATTTCATCAAGCTCAGGTATATCTTATGTGGCAGGCTTTTAACTATCTGAATCATCGGAGGGTTATCAAACTCGTTAATCACTCTTATAATTGCTTGTGAGCCAGAATCTGCATTTGGATAAAGCACTATTGTTTGTATTCCCATGGACATAACTGCCTCCATGGTAGCCCGTATCTGTTTTTCTATGGCATCAATCTCTGTAACCACAGGATGCTGAACAAGCAGGATAAAATTGCCATTCAGCTCAAACTGTCCTCTTAAATCCTCTATCGGTATCAGCGGCTCATTCAAGATAGAATCCAAACCCGGGGCACCCACCAGAAAGACCCGTTCTTTCTCTTCCCCCATCCTGATAATCCTTCTGGCACTCTCTCTGGTTGCAGGGAAATGAATATGACTAAGCTTGGTTATGGCATGTCTAATCCCCTCGTCAATACTACCCGAAACCTCGCCACCATGCAGATGGGCAATTGGGATATTCATATAAACACCGGCAATCCCACCAGCCAACATCTCGCCGCGATCACCAAGAATCAGGATAATGTCCGGTTGTATCCGCTGGAGCGCATCTGTCATACCCATGATACATTTACCTATGGATATAGCTGCATCCTTGCCTGAATCACTTTCCGGAATAATGTCAATTTTATCAGCAATCTGAAACCCATCCCTCTCAATCTCATCAATAGTATTCCCAAAGGCAGGTGAAAGATGACTGCCTGTAACTATCAGGGAAAGGCTCAAAGATTGATGCGATTCTATTGCCTTAAAAACAGGTTGTAAAATACCATATTCTGCTCTTGTGCCTGTAATTGCTGCAATCTTTCTCATTTTTATCTGTAAATCCTTGTTAGTGTCTGTCACAAAATAATATCTGTGGGGAAATATTACCTCAATTCCTCTTCCACCCTTTCCATCTGAGCAGAAATGGTTGCATCTATAATACCGAGTGTTGTTTCTATCTTGCATCCACCTGGTTCAATAGATGGGTCATCATGAAAATGAATTCCTTTTAATCCAGAGGCAATGCCTAATAATTCATCCTTCATAGATTCCACATGCTGAAAGTCAACAAGGTTTACCCTGATGGTTATTTCTCCCTGACTTTTCATCTTGCTCAAAGCATCCTTAATATTTGCTACAATTATATCTTGATTATTTGCTATCTCGGTTTTAATTATCTTTTTAGCAATCAATATAGATAGCTCAACTATCTCTTCAGACATATCCTCTTGAGCCTTTTGAAATATTCTCTCCTTTTCCTTTTTTGCCTCAATCAGGACCATTTCAACCTGAGAAAGCAATGCATGAAATTTTTCTTTTACAGTCTTGTATCCAGCGTCGTATCCCTCTTGTTTGCCCGTAGTAAAGCCGCTTTCATGTGCTTGATGACGAATATCCTCAGCCTGTTCTTCGCTTCTGGCAACAGCTTCAGAGGTTATCTTCTTTACCGACTCCTTAGCCTCTTCAAGAATAGTATTTGCCTCTTGTTTTATCCTGTTTGATTCTTCTTTTGCCTCTTTTTTTATATCCTCTGCCTCGCCTCCTGCCTTTTCCCTTTTCTCCTCTATCTCTTTTTTTATACTTATCAATGGATTTTTCCGCAGCTCTTGTGCCCTGTTTTCTGCATCCTGGATTTCAAGCTCAAGCCTTATTAATTGAGTTCGAGCCTTCTGCAATTTTTCTTCCAGAATCTCAAACTGTCCGCCTTGTGCTATCTTTTCCGGATCAAGGATAATTGTTTGACCATTTTGTGGTAGGGTAGATGACTTATGAATTCCCAAGGGACATTCCTCCGTAAAATATCAGGGCAGACACATAGGTCTGCCCCTACTATGGATCGAACATTAATTTTCCTATGTAATCATTCCACCGCCACCGCCGCCACCGCGAGAAACAATTATTTCTCCAGAATCTTCAAGCTGTCTGATAACATTGACGATTTTTTCCTGAGAGGCTTCAACATCCTGTACCCGCACAGGACCTAAAAAGTCTATTTCTTCCTTAAGCATAGCAGCAGCTCGCTTAGGCATATTTTTAAGTACCATATTCTTGGCAGCTTCAGAGGCACCCTTCATTGACAGGGCAAGGTCTCTTATATCTACCTCTCTTAACACCCTTTGAGCCGATCTATCATCAAGTTTAACAATATCATCAAAGGTAAATAATCTCTTTTTTATCTCTTCTGCAAGCTCTGGGTCCTGTTCTGATATACCATCTATAATAGTTTGTTCCATTTCTCTGTCGCCCTGATTCAAGAGATCCACAATAGCCATAATACCGCCAACATCTTTCCCTTTTGTTTCTACAGCCACACCACCTGCCATTCTGGCTGCAAGCATTGCTTCTACCCTTCCGAGGGCATCAGGGGATGATGAACTCATTAAAGCTAATCTTCTGGATACATCAATCTGAACCTCTGGCGGTAATTGAGTAATAAGTGCTGCTGCCTTATCTGGTGTAAGATGCCCCATAACCACAGCAATTGTCTGAGGGTGTTCATGTTGAATAGAGAGAAGGATTTGTTTTGTATCCATTTTCTTTAAGAAATCAAACGGCTCCTTCTTTATTCCTGCTACCTCATTAATAAAGGCATTTGCCCTTTCTTCTCCCAGAGCTTGTATCAACAGTGCCCTGGCATATTCTACCCCGCCTTGAATAATAAATTCCTGAGCCATCATCAGACTATAGAATTCTTGCAATAAGGCTATTTTTTGACTATGGGTTATCTTGCGAATTTGAGCTATTTCTCTGGTTATCAGCTCCATTTCTTCTTCTTTTAGATACTTAAATACCTCAGCAGAGATATCTGCTCCAAGAACAATCAATATCGCAGCTGCCTTTTGGCGACCAGTTGTAAATGGTAATTGAATTTCATCGGCCATTTCTACCTCCATGTTTTTTGGGAAGGCTGTAGTGTTCGGATATAGGCTGAAGGCTGAAGGGGAAAGACGGAAAGGGAAGATAGGTTGTTAGGGCATTTTCTTCCTTCTTCCTTCAGCCAAAACAACCTGATCACAGTTAGTGCGGCATCATAAGATTAACGCGACAGTAGGGGCTGTTAGTCCACATTCCTACTGATTACTCCCTACAGTCTACAGCTTATCTACTTGCTCCTCCGTATCATTTTCCAACAATGTTCTAAATAAATTAGCCACAGCCTCCGGCTGATTTATAGCCAACTCTCTTGCCAATTTTTCTATAGAAATATCTTTTCCTTCCCCTTCTCTTTCTCCTTCTCCCGAAGGCAATCTTTCTTCTCCTATAGGAATTTCTTCATCCAATGGTGTTCTTTCTCGAAGAGCCTTTAATGCTGCCAATTCCTTTTCCCGTAGAAGTTTTTCTTGTGCAAGTGCCTTTCTCCGCATCAGATACATAAAGATTATGGCTACAAGAATAAATAGGGTTAAAAAACCAGCACCAGATGCCATAGCCAATGCCCTTCTCTTTTGAGCCTCGCGCCCGGCAAGGACAGCAAGCCATTCTGCGGTACGATCAAACTGAACATTTTCTACCTGAACAATATACTCCTTACCCTGATAAACCTTAGCTTTTTCTGCTCCCATACTTGCCCAGACTAAGTTTTCATATTTTTCCATCTCTTCTTTGGTTCTTGGGGTATAGATTAAGTGATTTTTTTTATCAAGCCGATAGGCACCAGTTTCATCCCTTTCGTATATCCCATCAATCCATACTGCTACAGAGAGTTTAGAGATTTCCGGTGATTTTACAGTCATGACCTCTTCTTTATTTGCCAGATAGTTACTTCTAAGCTCATCCTTTGAATAAGTCATAGGTCCCTTGGCAGAGGTCATGCCCTTATAACCCGGCATCTGTGCCTCTACACCCGGTGGTCCACCCGGAACACTCCCCTCGCCCTCAAACCGTTCGATAACCTTTTCATCACTTGCCCTTAGCTGTACCTTTTCCACACCCTCTCTTATCAGTTCATCGGTCAAGGGAATATTTTCAGGAGAAGTATACTTTTCATGCTTTGATTCTATTTTATCAAAGTTTATATTACAGGTAACAAGTACCTCTACCTTATCATCAATTAGACACCGAGCCAGAGACCTTCTAATAGCTTTCTCTAATTTTCTTGCCTCTGCCCTTTGAAGTTCAAGCTGTTTAGCGGCAAGCCCTGTTGTCTCTCCTTTTCTTAATTCCTCAATATCCGTGAGAATATTGCCGTTATTATCAATAATACTTACATTATCTGGTGATAAACCCTCAACAGCTGAGGAAACTAATTGAACAATACCAACTATTTGACTGGCTTCTAAATTAGTAGATGGGGATACTTGAAGCTTAACTGAGGCTGAGACCTCTTTTTGTTCATCTGTATAAAGTTTTTTTTCAGGCAATACTAATAAAACCCTGGCATCTTCTATTCCCTCTATACTTTTTATTGTTCTGGAAAGTTCACCTTGAAGGGCTCGGACATAATTAATGCGGCGTTCATAATCAGTGATGGCCAATTTTGTGGTATCAAATATCTCAAATCCAGTAATCCCACCCTTGGGGGCAAGCTTGGATGAGGCAAGCTCAAGTCGTAATCTGTCCCTATCTTTTAAGGGAACCTTAATTGTTGAGCCCTCTATGCTATATTTTTGTTTCCATTCATCTAATTTCTTGGTTATTTTTCCTGCTTCTTCAGGGTCTATGTTTACATAAAGGTTGACAAATTCTACTCGTTGTGTGTAATATCCCAAAAAGGAAAGCCCTAAAAAGACTGCGGCAGCAAATATTCCCAGAATTATTTTTTGGTTACGATTTAAGCTCTTTAAGACAGTAGTAATCTGCAAAAAGAATTTATTCATTTCTCCTCCCCATCTGAATAATTCTGTATAAGTTACATGATAACCCAATATTTATTATACCTTACCTTCTCTTTTTTGTCAAGAAAAATCTCCACCCCCCTCAGCAATTCTAATTATGACATTTTTACCGCATAAACACATAACAACTCACCACGGAGACACGGAGACACAGAGGAAAATCGAAGGACAAATCTCTTATTTGAATGTGGCTGAACGCAGATTTTTGGAAATTTGAAGCATTATTCTGTGAATTTATAAAAATTTGCATTCCGTCAGCTTGTTTTTTTAAATTATTCTCCGTGCCTCCGTGTCTCTGTGGTGAATCTGAAAATCCATAATGAGAATTGCT
>MNYI01000088.1 GCA_001873945.1 Candidatus Desantisbacteria bacterium CG2_30_40_21 | reverse complement strand
GTTCCACCTTTACCACTGATAACAACAAGCTCTTTCAACTTTGTTCCCCCCCTTAAATTACAGCAATTCTCATTATGGCAAAACTTATGTTCAAAGGGGAATAAGGGAATAGAGGAGATGGTGTCGATTATCAACAGAATTGTCGGTAGAACAGGCATTTCTGCCTGTCCTGTTGCAGATGACAGGCAAGAATGCCTGTCCTACCGATTAATCTCCATATCTCCCCCTTATCCATTTTACCATAATGAGAATTGCTGATGAAAATTGGTAGCTACTCAGGTAAAGGAATTTACCACGGAAACATAAAGGTATACAGTAACTACTTGAGTATAAGAGTGGAGGTGTGAAATATGAGGCATAGAGTTTTGATTGAGCAGGACGAAGATGGAATGTTTGTTGTTGAGTGTCCTTCTTTACCAGGATGTATCTCTCAAGGTAGAACTCGAAAGGAATCTATTGAGAATATTCAAGATGCTATTAAAGGGTATTTAGAAAGTTTAAGGAAACATAATGAGCCTATTCCCCTATCAATTGAGGAAGAGATTGTTGAGGTAACCGCATGAGTAAATTACCAGTAGTTTCAGGAAAACAACTTTGCAAGGTATTGGAAAAAATAGGTTATTTTATGGATCACCAGACAGGAAGTCATATTATTCTTAGAAGCGAGAATCCTCCTTATCGCAGATTAACTGTGCCAGATCATAAAGAGATTGCTAAAGGTACTTTGAGGTCTATTCTACGCCAAGCGGGATTAACTGTGGAAGAATTTTAGTGGATACTTTAGGGGAAAGTGTGATTACTATTGTAGCAAGTATACTCAAGTGGGGCATAAATTGCGATTTTTTTGGTAAAAATTAATCAAGGAGGGCACTATGTATCAATATCAAAGGTTTGTTCTGGCTCTGATGTTAGTTCTGAGTGTTTGTTTTGAGGTACGGGCACAGGAAACAGAGGAACTGTTATTTCTGGAAATTCCAAGTGTACTAGTTGCCAGTAGAATGGAAGAAAAGGTTACAGAAGCCCCTGGAATTGTTAAGGTCTGGACTCAAGAAGAAATTCGAAGAATGGGAATTTACACCTTAGATGAATTGGACAGCTAACTGTAGGCTATGGCATAGAGGAAGCAGACGGGCTGCATGGCTTTGAGGTAAGGGGTTTGCACGGCAACGCATTCGATAACCAAAAGGTTTTGTTAATGATTAATGGTATGCCCATCAATATTGCCAGAAATTTGAGGGCATGGATTGGAGAAGAATTGCCATTGTATTTTGTTGAAAGGGTTGAATTTCTCAAAGGACCATCTTCTGCACTTTACGGCAATGGTGCTGTGCTTGGGGTCGTAAATATTGTAACCTCTCCGCAAGAAAGCGAAAATATTTTGGAATCTAAGATATCAGTCGGCCAGCCTCATGAGCAGAAGAGGTTTATGGGACACTGTCTGATGAAAAAAAAGAATATGTCAGGTGATATATGCTTTGGCTTTTATGGAAAAAATAATAGCGAAGAGATATACGGTGAAAACAATGTGGTTCGTGATAGTAAAAAACCCCAGAATTTGCTGGCAACATTTGATTGCACACAGGATTCTCCCCTTAATGGGCTGAAGTTTGGTGTTTTCTCCATAAGTCAAAGGGGTGGACTGGGGACTGGCTGGATAGGCACTACCCACAAAATAGATGATTATACATTTGAAACACTTCAGCCATTTCTGATGTATAATAAAAAGCTGACCAATAAACTGACGCTTGATACAAAGCTCCTCTTTCAGAGGAATGATGATATAGGGCTTTTCTATGCAGGCGGACAAGATGCCATAGAATTTGGGCTTATTGACCATGCTTATATGGGGGATATAGGGTTAATATACATCAGCAGCGACAAATTCAATATAATTGGCGGGATTGCCTATGATAGAAGGTGGCATACTAATGAAAATAGTCATTTTTATATTTTTAGTAGCGGTACCATTATACAAGGCGGTGATTACTATTTTAATAGCTCTAAAAGCTGCATAATAACATCAGCCTACCTTCAATTGCAGAATGAGTTCCCGATATTACAGGGGTTAAGGTCAACACTTGGGGTCAGATATGATGAAGGCAACAATCTAATTGAACCGGGAAATAGCTTTTCAAAAACAAGCCCACGGTTGGGACTTGTTCAAAGGGTGAATGATTGCTTCAATGTAAAGCTATTATACGGCACTGCTATGAGAAGTCTGGGCTTAAAGGAAGGTATAGATAATACAATGTATGCAGATGAATACAAAAGGCAAACCGGCTTACCAATCACATTTACAGCCAAGCCTGAAACAATAGAGACTGTTGAGGCATCCGCAGCATACCATACCAAGAGGTTTCAGACATCTATTACCTATTTTGACAACACCATGAAAAACCCTATTCGAGCATATAATGTACCGGTTGGAACATCTACAGCATTTGTTGTCCCCTATCTTAATGTGGCAAAGGAACACAAAAGCTCGGGTGTTGAATTGGATTTTGATATGGGTATCCCTAAGGGGAAGTTCTTTATCAATGCTGCTATTCAAGAGGGTAAGGATTCTGATGGTAAGGAGATACCAAATGTTCCGAAAACCAAGTTTAATGCAGGACTGCTTTATCATCTGCCTGTTGACCTTGATGTTTCTTTGATTGTGAAAAATGCAGGCTATACAAGGAGAGGGACAACAACAGATGCCTCTGTTCTTTCCAAGCTGGGGGACAGGGTGGGTGCTCACACGGTAGTTGATATTAATTGTATTAAGAAAATCAATGATGATGTTCGGCTTGAGCTAAAGGTAAATAATTTGTTTGACAAAGACTGGTATTATCCACAACTCAGCGACACCCTGCCATTTGATCATCCACAATCAGGCAGAACAGTACTATGCTCTATGGATGTAAGATTTTAGGTAACCATGTTCAGGGGATGGACAACCGCTTTATCAGTAACTGTCGATTTTCAGGAGTATACCAGCAATTCTCATTATGAAGAAGAAATTCCGATTGCACAGGTCGCAAAATATTGGCATATCGTTCTTTCTGGAGGTAGGGAATCGGTTTTGAGAATAGAGAACGGAGGGTGGGTTTTCTACCCCGCCATTTGTTCTAAGGCAGCTTGCTTGCATGGGGTTATTATGAAAAACCATAAAATATTAAATTTTGATGAAATTATAGGACTTTACGAAAGGCTTTCCCCTGCTAATAGCAGGATGGTACGAATTAATTCTGAGCTAAAGGTTACTATGCCTAACACAATAGCTGAAAGGATAATGGAGTCTATAAGGCTTTCAGAAATGCTTATATGGAAAAAACAATTAAAAAAATAATGTAACTACTCAGGTAAAGGAATTTACCACGGAGACACAAGGGTATACGGTAACTATTTGTAGCTATATTGGACGGAAAAACTACGAAATACGCGAAAAACCGCGAAAATTAATAATCAGAATGAATTTGTGGATCAGAATTTTTCGCGTTTTTTTGCGATTTAAGGAAAGAAGGATTCTG
>MNYI01000022.1 GCA_001873945.1 Candidatus Desantisbacteria bacterium CG2_30_40_21 | reverse complement strand
ATTTTCCCCCATTTTCCCATTTTCCCTGTCCCCATTTTCCCAAGGTATACTAATGAAGAAGGGCAGGAACAAGATTCCTTAATCTCTCCACAGCATCCTTTGACAGATGATCTTCAAGCCTGACAGGCATAACGATAGCTGCCTTTTCCTCATCCGTGATCATGGTTTTTACCTTTTTCTTTAATTCAGTTGGTGTAACCCTGAACGATCCCTTGCCAAATATCATTCGTTGCTGGGCATAATCTGCTGTGGCAACAAGAATATCTTGAGGGTTTTGACTTTGATAAACCATTTTTTCGATAATGGCATCAGCGGTGATATTGCCTGAGAACAAGACATGTATGCCCTTATCCATACCATCTAACATTAAGGAAGGCTTGGGATGTCCATCAAAGACAATATATATGTCCATATCAACAGCATTATGATAATCTATCATCAAATCAATCAGTCTTTGCATGGCTGAGACAATATTGACCCTTGCCAAACAGCTGAGTTCCTTCCATTGATAGATGATATTATGTCCGTCAATTATTAATTGCATGATAATATGCACAAAGCAGGAGAGAAAAGGCACAAAGGCACAAAGTTAAGAGGAGAAGATAGCGATTCTCTTTTCTTCTCTGTACCTTTGTGCCTCTATGCCTTTTCTCTCCTCCTATCTCCTCACCATCTCCTTTACCTTCATCAATCTTGCCAGATTGGATCGTTCTGCCTCATCTAATTTTTGTTCAATAGAAGATATTGCCTCGCAAATACCGGGGATTAACACATGCTCTAAGGCATTTACCCTGCGCCGAGTGGTTTCTAATTCCTCTGAAATAAGCTGGATACATTTTTCCTTACTTGCCATATCTATAAGTTGCGGCATTATTCCCTTGAAAATATTCAACGAAACATCCATATCACCGGATGTATGCCAATTTACCGGACATAATTTATCAGCCTCCCACTCTAATTGAAATTGCGGAAGCCGTAGGTTTAAGATACTTGTTTGGTTCACTATTATCTCTACCCGTCTTTTTGATCTCCAGAGGGCATCGTCCATAACCTCAATGGATATTTCCATTCGGGCAAAGAGAAATGTATTATAGGCTTGCATAAGCCTTTCCTCAACCAGCAATCTTAAGCCTTGAGTTTCCTTTATCATTGACCAAAATCTCCGCATCAACTCTTCTTGTTTATCCTTCAGGAGTTTATGCCCCCGGCGAACAAGCCCGAGCCGTTTCTTTAATCGCATTAATTCCATCCGATTTGGATTTACTTTAAGTTTCATTTGAAAGTCCTTTTATCCAATTATGCGGCTAATTTCAGTAATTCTTCCTTTATCACTACCATCTCACGCTCCATATTCATAACCCTTATTTCTAATTTATCCTGCTCCTCTCGTCTAACAACTACTCTATAAAGTTGGTCAATTCGTTCATTTGTTCCATCCATTCTTGCAATTAACCATCTATTTGTCTCATCTATTCGTTTATTCGTTTCATCTATTCGTGCAATTAAACTTCTATTCATCTCATCCATTCGTGCGATTAACCCCATATTCGTCTCATCTATCCGCTTATTTGTTTCGTCTATCCGCTTATTCGTCTCGTCTATTCTTCTACTCTGGTCAATAAGATGAGCGTTCATATTGTCAAGCCGCTGATTTGTTAACTGAAGCAATCCCTTAATCTCTTCATTCTCTTTTTTGATTGTGCCAAATTCAGGAAGTATAAGTTCTTGAACAACCTTTTTAATAATTTCTACTATTTCCATTTTTTTCTCCTTTATTTTTATTGCAAACATTCACGGAACGCTGAAATTGGTCGCTGTCCTTATTTATTACGCAGTGACAGGGGGTGACAGATACTTATCAATATACTCTTCCTTCACCCTCTTCAACTCTGTTCTCGGCAAGAGTGAAAGCAGTTCCCATCCAATATCAAGTGTTTCCATAATTGTCCTGTTCTCATTTATTCCCTGGGTAACAAACTTATCCTCAAACCCTGTGGAAAACTTTAAGAATGCCTTGTCAGCATCAGATAAAGCTGCCTCACCGAGAATAACCTTTAATTCCTCTGCCTGTTTACCACGGGCATAAGCAGCAAATAATTGATTGGACAATCCAGCATGGTCATCCCTTGTTTTTCCGCTACCTATCCCCTTGTCCCGCAATCGTGAGAGTGAAGGCAGGACATTAATTGCTGGATAGTATCCCTTGCGATACAGGTTTCTATCAAGAATTATCTGTCCCTCGGTGATATATCCTGTCAGGTCAGGGATAGGGTGAGTTTTATCGTCCTCAGGCATGGTAAGCACCGGAATAAGAGTGATTGACCCATTTTTATCCTTAATTCGTCCTGCCCGTTCATATAGCGTAGATAAATCTGTATAAAGATAACCGGGATAACCTCTCCTTCCCGGCACCTCTTTTCTTGCCGCAGATATTTCGCGGAGTGCCTCACAGTAATTGGTCATATCAATAAGAATAACCAATACATTCATTTCATGTTCAAAGGCAAGATATTCAGCCGCAGTTAAAGCCATCCTTGGTGTAGCAATCCGTTCTATTGCCGGATCATCAGCCAAATTTATAAACAATACTGCCCGTTCTATGGCACCTGTCCGCTTAAAGTCAGAGATAAGGTAATTTGCATCCTCAAAGGGAATACCCATGGCTCCAAATACAACAGCAAATTTTTCATCCTTTTCATCTGCCTTCTGCCTTCTGCCTTCTGTATTCTGAAGTACCGTTGCCTGTCTGGCAATCTGAGCCGCAAGCTCAATATGCGGCAGTCCAAACCCGGAAAAGATAGGAAGCTTTTGCCCGCGAACAAGGGTATTTAAGCCATCTATAGCTGATATGCCTGTCTGAATAAACTCCAGAGGATAATCGCGGCTATAGGGGTTAATCGGATGTCCAGCAATATTTAATCGCTTTTCTGCGATAATCTCTGGTCCTTGGTCAATAGGGTGTCCAAGCCCATCAAATATTCTGCCCAGCATATCCAATGACACACCAAGCTCCAACCCCTTACCCAGAAATCTGACACGGGTTTGTTGAATATTAATCCCTGTGGCACTCTCAAATAGCTGGACTAATGCCTTATCACCCCGGCATTCCAATACCCTGCCCCTTCGTATCTCCCCATCTGGCATGGATAGCTCTACTAATTCCTCATACTTAACATCCTCAACCTCTCCAACCAGAACTAATGGTCCAGCAATTTCTTCAATCGTTAAGTATTCTTTGATTACTTGCATGTGCGAGTTGCCTCCCTTGATATATACTCAAGTGGGGCATAAATTGCGTTTTTCGCTGGTCTTAATCAACGATAGCTGTGTTGTTCAGGTTCGCAATAGTACACTATTGCTCACCTTCACGCCTTGCTCTCCTTGATTAATTCTCACCCCGAGAAAAATCGCAATTTATGCCCCACTTGAGTATAGTGCAATAGTATAACATAAATA
>MNYI01000168.1 GCA_001873945.1 Candidatus Desantisbacteria bacterium CG2_30_40_21 | reverse complement strand
GTTCCACCTTTACCACTGATAACAACAAGCTCTTTCAACTTTGTTCCCCCCCTTAAATTACAGCAATTCTCATTATGGCAAAACTTATGTTCAAAGGGGAATAAGGGAATAGAGGAGATGGTGTCGATTATCAACAGAATTGTCGGTAGGACAGGCATTTCTGCCTGTCCTGTTGCAGATGACAGGCAAGAATGCCTGTCCTACCGATTAATCTCCATATCTCCCCCTTATCCATTTTACCATAATGAGAATTGCTGCCCACACAGCCCAACAGATAACATTATAACAAATTTTTGAATATTGTCAAGTAGTTTTTATCAGCAATTTCGGAGGAGGAATAATGAGATAGATGCGATTTCTATCACCTTATATCTCTCCCCAATTATTGGAATAATTAATATCCACCTTCAATGGCACGGAAAACTTGGCTGCGTTTTCCATACATTCCTTGACCAGATTACTTGTTTCTTTAATAATATCTTGTTTTACCTCAAATACCAGTTCATCATGTACCTGCAAGAGCAGTTTAACCCTTTTATTATCAATCTGCTTTGAGATATTAATCATGGCTGATTTTATCAAATCAGCAGCACTGCCCTGAATGGGCATATTAATCGCTGCCCGTTGTCCAAATTCACGAATGTTTTTGTTGCCGCTTTTTAGCTCAGGAATATACCTCTTCCGTCCCCAAAGAGTGGTTACAAACCCATCCCTTGTAGCCTGTTCTATTGTTGAATTAATATACGCTTTCACGCCACTGTGGGTATTAAAGTATTTATCAATCATCTCCTGTGCCTTTTTGGGTGGGATTTTTAGCTCTTGACTCAATCCATAGGCACTCATGCCATAGATGATACCAAAATTAACCACCTTGGCTACCCTCCGCATATCTTGTGTAATCATAGACATATCACAATCATATATCCTTGCAGCAGTTTGGCTATGAACATCTATATCATGAATAAAGGCATCCAATAGATTAGTGTCCCTGGCAATATGTGCCAAAATCCGCAATTCTATCTGGGAATAATCGGCTGAGAGTAATAGATAGCCCTCTTCAGGGATAAATGCCCCTCTGATACTCTTCCCCAACTCGGTGCGAATAGGGATGTTCTGTAAATTAGGGTTGCTTGAGGATAATCTGCCGGTTGTGGTTACTGCCTGATTGTAGGTCGTATGAACCCGTTTGGTTATCGGGTTGATCAATTCAAAAAGATTATCGATATAGGTTGATTTTAGCTTGGCTATCCCTCGATATTCTAAAATCAAGGCAGGCAGGGGATGGTATGGAATTAACTCATTTAAGCTATCCTCATCTGTGGCATATCCGGTCTTGGTTTTTTTTATTACTGGAAGCTGCATCTTTTCAAACAAAATAACCCCCAGTTGTTTTGGAGAATTGATGTTAAATGTTGAGCCAGTAAGAAGATATATCTCCTTTTCCAATTCCTTAATCCTTGCTCCCAATTTTAAGGAAAGCTTTCCAAGATAGGATGGATTAACCCGTATCCCATTTGCCTCCATCAGGGTAAGAACGAGTGCAGATGGCATCTCAATATCCCAAAACAAGCGAGTAAGCCCATTTTCCTCTAATTTCAGGGTAAGAACATTGGTTAGCCGATAGATAGTATCTGCATCAGAGCAGGCATATTCACCAAGGATAGCTGGATCCATTTCATTTGCTGTTGGACAGGGACAAGCCTTTGTCATCCCTAGATAGTTAAAGGCAATGGATTCAAGGTCATGTTTTGTTGAGGAATTAAGCAGATAAGAGGCAAGCATGGTGTCAAACTCTATGCCTGCCAGATTAATGCCATATTGTTGCAAGACCATACGCATTGATTTAATATCATGGCAATATTTCTTAATGGAGGCATTTTCCATGATGGGTCGTAAGTTGTTTAATACCTCTTCCTTGTCCAACCTTGCGGTAGCATGGGCATCTTGCCCATAATGGAATGGAACGGGCTGGAAACCCGTGCTACTGCAAGGTATGTAAAATGCACCCATAGGTTCATAGCTGATAGCAATGCCTATGAGTTTAGTGGTCATCATTTGAAGACTAATGGCTACCCCTTGCTGATGGTGCAGTGTATCCACAAGCTGAATGAGCAGCTTTGATGAGGTGATTATTTGGTAATTTGTGTTCTCTTTCTTTCCTAATCCCAACTCCTCAAGGATACTCTTAAACTCCAACTCCGAGAACAGGGTAAATAATTTCTCCCTGTCCATATCTTGTGGAGCATAATCATCGAATTTTATCTCCAGTGGCACATCAGTCTTTAACAAAACAAGCTGTTTGGACAAAAAGGCAATATCCTTTGCTCTTTCAAGTTTATTCCTTATTTTTTCCGAAACATGGTCAAGGTTGGCAAATATTTTCTCTATATGCCCAAATTCTTGAATAAGAGATTGTGCTGTTTTTTCGCCAATACCCGGCACACCAGGGATATTATCAGCACTATCACCTGTGAGTCCAAGGAAATCTGCAATATATTCAGGCAATACTCCAAGCCTTTCATGAACATTATCCTGTCGATAAATAACAACATCAGAGATACCTTTCTTTGAGGTTTGAACAACGATTTTTTCATTTACCATCTGGAGAATGTCCTTATCCGCAGTAACAAGGACAACCTCATCAACCATATCCTGACACTTCGTAGCTATGGTTGCCATAATATCGTCTGCCTCATAGCCTTCCTGAGTGATAACAGGGATATTAAAGCCAGAGATCACTTGTTTAATCAATTCCATTTGTGGACGCATATCCTCAGGCATGGGTTTTCTGGTGGCTTTATATTCAGGGTATTGTTTGTGCCTGAAGGTAGGGGCAGGGGTATCAAAAACAACTACCATATGGGGTTTTTTATCCGCTATAGGTGCTGCCTCTTGTAGCTGCAGGGCTTGTTCATCCCGAAGTAGTTTCAGGAGCATGTGTGTAACTCCATAAACAGCATTGGTTGAGATGCCCTTGGTTGTGGATAATGCCTTAACAGCATAGTATGCCCGATATGCCATATTGTGACCATCAATTATAAAAAGACGATTCATAAATACCTCCTTGGATGTGTAGGGACAAAGCCTGTTCCTGTCCATCTGGTAATTACAGTATACTATGGAAATCAGCGGCTGTCAAATGAAATCTTCAGTAAAGACAGCGCCTGCCCCTGCGAAGACAGTGTCCCCATCCCTGTCCGAAAAACGCACCGAACGGTTATAAACACGCAATGGATAAGAAAAAGACGGACACCCACTTTGTTTTCTCCACATCTTTTCCCTCTTTGGTCAATTATTAGCATTATCTCCCCATTCTGGAAAACAACTGATACGATTAGAAGTTGAGGCAGAAATTTAGAAATGGATTGACAAAGGTATGAATATATGTTATGCTTACAGTATAATAATTAGGAGGTAATATTTTATGAAGACAGCTATACTCAAGTGGGGCATAAATTGCGATTTTTTCGGTGAGGATTAATCAAGGAGAGCAAGGCGTGAAGGTGAGCAATAGTGTACTATTGCGAACCTGAACAACACAGCTATTGTTGGTTAAGACCAGCGAAAAACGCAATTTATGCCCCACTTGAGTATAGCTGTCTTCATAAAATATTACCTCCTAATTATTATACTGTAAGCATAACATATATTCATACCTTTGTCAATCCATTTCTAAATTTCTGCCTCAACTTCTAATCGTATCAGTTGTTTTCCAGAATGGGGAGATAATGCTAATAATTGACCAAAGAGGGAAAAGATGTGGAGAAAACAAAGTGGGTGTCCGTCTTTTTCTTATCCATTGCGTGTTTATAACCGTTCGGTGCGTTTTTCGGACAGGGATGGGGACACTGTCTTCGCAGGGGCAGGCGCTGTCTTTACTGAAGATTTCATTTGACAGCCGCTGATTTCCATAGTATACTGTAATTACCAGATGGACAGGAACAGGCTTTGTCCCTACACATCCAAGGAGGTATTTATGAATCGTCTTTTTATAATTGATGGTCACAATATGGCATATCGGGCATACTATGCTGTTAAGGCATTATCCACAACCAAGGGCATCTCAACCAATGCTGTTTATGGAGTTACACACATGCTCCTGAAACTACTTCGGGATGAACAAGCCCTGCAGCTACAAGAGGCAGCACCTATAGCGGATAAAAAACCCCATATGGTAGTTGTTTTTGATACCCCTGCCCCTACCTTCAGGCACAAACAATACCCTGAATATAAAGCCACCAGAAAACCCATGCCTGAGGATATGCGTCCACAAATGGAATTGATTAAACAAGTGATCTCTGGCTTTAATATCCCTGTTATCACTCAGGAAGGCTATGAGGCAGACGATATTATGGCAACCATAGCTACGAAGTGTCAGGATATGGTTGATGAGGTTGTCCTTGTTACTGCGGATAAGGACATTCTCCAGATGGTAAATGAAAAAATCGTTGTTCAAACCTCAAAGAAAGGTATCTCTGATGTTGTTATTTATCGACAGGATAATGTTCATGAAAGGCTTGGAGTATTGCCTGAATATATTGCAGATTTCCTTGGACTCACAGGTGATAGTGCTGATAAT
>MNYI01000063.1 GCA_001873945.1 Candidatus Desantisbacteria bacterium CG2_30_40_21 | reverse complement strand
ATCCTATAATGTAACATGCACTACTACAAAAAGGCAGCAATTCTCATTATGGCAAAACTTATGTTCAAAGGGGAATAAGGGAATAGAGGAGATGGTGTCGATTATCAACAGAATTGTTGGTAGGACAGGCATTTCTGCCTGTCCTGTTGCAGATGACAGGCAAGAATGCCTGTCCTACCGATTAATCTCCATATCTCCCCCTTATCCATTTTACCATAATGAGAATTGCTGACAAAAAGGAGAAGAAAAAACTTGAATATTCTTATTACAAATGATGATGGCGTTCACTCTCAGGGGCTTTCTGTTCTTAAGACTGCCCTTAGCTCTATTGCCAGGGTAATAGTAATTGCCCCTGACAGGGAACGCAGTGCTACAGGACATTCCTTGACATTGATCCATCCGGTGAGGGTAGAGGAGATTGGTGAAGATATATTTGTTACAGATGGAACCCCGGCTGATTGTATAAATATAGGGATAATGGGGGTTATATCTGTAAAACCGGACATGATTGTCTCGGGCATAAACCCGGCACCAAACCTTGGGGATGATGTTACCTATTCTGGTACGGTTGCTGCTGCTATGGAGGGTACGCTTCTGGGTATCCCATCGTTTGCTGTCTCTATAAATGGCAGTGATAACCAATATCTTGAATCTGCTGGCATGATTGCAGTTAAGATAGCAGGGGGAATAGAAAAAAATGGGCTTGGCGATGGCACATTTCTGAATGTCAATGTCCCTAATCTTCCGATAGAGAAGATAAAAGGAATGGTTATTACCCGACAGGGAAAACGAGCCTACAGAGAGGAATTGATTAAACGGATTGACCCGAGAGGAAAAACCTATTACTGGATAGGGAGTAAGGGTATTATTGATTTTCAGGAAGAGGGGGCAGATGTTATGGCAATAGCAGGGGATATGGTTTCTGTTACACCATTACACCTTGACCTTACAGACTATGCTGCTATGCAATGCTTGAAGGATTGGGGGATGGATTTGTTATGGGACACAAAATTATAATCCGTTCATTAATAATCTGTCTGTTGTATATTGCCCCTGTCTATGCTGAAGGAGGCGAGCATGCTAATGAACCAACCCATGAGGTAATAATCCACAAGAAGGTAGAAGAGCCAGAATTTCTGAAAGAATCTTCCCGCGAAAAACATCCACTGCCAGAGGGATTGCCTAAATCCAATCACAACGAATATGACAGTCTTGAGAAAAATGCTCAACTTTATCTTAATCAAGGGATTAATCAATATAATAACCAAAAATTCATGGGAGCAATCCCATTTTACAAAAAGGCTATTGATTTAAGCCCAACAATGCTTAAGGCATGGTACTGGATGGGGAAGAGTTATTATCAGGCAGGGATGATGGAAGAGGCTTTTTCAACATGGAAACGAGCCATAACACTTGGCGAGATAAATAAAAATGAAGAGATCAGCAAAAAACTAAAGGCGTATTATCTTGAAAGCCGTGAATTGCCAATATCTTATGAAAGCCTTGCCATATTATCAGGGAATACGATCGGCAAGATATGTTTCTCTGGCCCTGCTGGTCTGGCAACGGATAATGATGGATATATCTATCTTGCCAGCTATTCAGGTCAAATATTAAAGCTCTCGCCAACCCTTAACCTTGTTTTACGGATAGGAGGGGGGAAGTTACAACAACCATATGGGATTTGTGTGGACAAAAATTATAATATCTGGGTGACAGACAAGGCATTGCACAAGGTAGTAAAATTTTCTCCTGAGGGGAGGTTCTTGCTTGAGATTGGGCACCAAGGATATAAAACGGGTGAGTTTTCATTCCCAAAGGCAATTGCTGTTGACTCCAAAGGAAATGTTTTTGTAGCTGATACTGGAAATTCAAGGATACAAAAATTTAATAAAAATGGAAAATTTATCGCTTGTATTGGCCGTCTCGGTCATTCCAGTAATGGGCTATATCATCCAAGGGCAATATTGGTTGACTCAAAGGGTTTTATATGGGTGGCTGATTCGTGGAAAAGGAGTTTATTTAAGTTTGATGAACAAGGTGAGGTAAAGGAAGTGTTCCCTGTGCCAGAGGCTCAAAAACCATTGGCTTTGACAGGAGGAAATACAGACTGTTTCTACCTTACCACAGAAAAAGGTAGTGTTTTTCGATTTTTTCCAACCACTAATGAATGGACAAAGATTGAGATAAAAAGCAAGGAGCAACGAAAATCCCTGTGTGGTATTGCTATAAATCACTATGGTTATCTATATTTATCAGATTTCAACGCTAACCTTGTAGAATTCTGTATCCCTTCCTTAAACAAACAACTTAATTTTAATGTAAACATAGAAAGGATAGATATTAGCCATTTCCCCTTAATTACACATCAAGTTTCTGTGACCACAGGGGATAAAACGCCACTTATCGGGCTTGATTCCTGCAACTTCAAGGTTGGTGAGAATACATTAGTCATGAAACCACTTGGAGTCAAGCAAATTATAAAAGATACCCATCATATTATGATAAGCTTTGTACTGGATAATTGCAATCAGATGTACCCCTTCAGGCAACGATTAAAAAGAATGTTTGTCTTGTTTTCAAAAAGAATGGAGTTGGGGATAGATGAGGTCTCTGTGCTTGGGGTTAATAAAAAAGAAATCACAGAAATACAACCAGATACCTTTTCCAGAGTAAAGATTGAAAGGGTAATCAATCACCTTTCCCTTGAAGAGGGGCATTCAGATGAGGTTATTTATCGCGGGGTTATTGGCTGTATTGACACATTATTGAAAAAAAATACAAGAAAGGCAGTTGTAGTTGTTACCCATGGACAGAATGGGGAGGTAACCAGCCTTTACAAGCAGTGTAAGTATTTTGCCATGAATAATTCTATTCCAATATTTGTGGTAGATCTTCGGGATGAGGGTGAGAGTGTTCTCTTGAAAGAAATGGCATTGTCCACTGGCGGTAAGTACTATGTTTTGAACGATTATTTTCAGGGAAGTCGAATCAGGTCTGATATTGAGCAGCTTACCCACAGGCAGGTTAAATACCTGCTTACCTACAAGGCTGAGGCTCATAATTATAAATGGGAGAAATCCTGGGTCAGAACAGTGGTCATGGCAGGTTATAAGGATATGGTCAGTCGGGATGTAAATGGCTATTTTGTCCCTGAAGGCAAGGGGTCTGATGGGACATACTTCAGGATGAGGGCTGAAAAATATAGCGAGTGGAAGGCTCAGCAAGAAGCAGAAAAGCTGGAAAAACAGCGGGCATGGGAAGAGAGATTGATGAAACAGGAAAGCGGTGAGGCAGCCAAGGAAAAGGAAGAGGCAGCCAAGGAAAAAGAGGAAGAAAAGCCTAAGCCTAAGCCTAAACCTAAGGCTGGCGGACATGGTGGTGGACACCATTAAAAATAGGTGATAGATTGTAACTACTCAGGTAAAGTAATTCACCACGGAGAACACATAAATTGATAGGTTGATAGGTTGATAGGTTGATGAGTTTATAGGTTAAAGGAACACATATCCATAATTCATAACCATTTACTATCAATTCATCCACTTATCAACCCATCAACTATTCAACTTATCAA
>MNYI01000240.1 GCA_001873945.1 Candidatus Desantisbacteria bacterium CG2_30_40_21 | reverse complement strand
AATATTAAACGCAGGACCGCCGCCAATATTTGCTACCTTTACCTCAAGTATCTGCGGGGCTTGTTCTTTAGGTTTAATATCAATAACTACATACGGTTTAGACTCTTCCTTTCTTATCTCCTTTATTTCATTTACCAGTGCTCTGGTAGATTCAGTAGACCTTTTTATCCGATAAGACACATATGCCATCATTATCAGATAAATTGTCCCTGTAAATGTCAAAAATATTGTACCCCATCCCTCCATTGGACATCCTCCTTAAGTTATTGAAGATATCCTCCCAGTTTGAATTGTTGGTGGCTTTATTTTGTTTCCACCATCTGATGAATATTATACCTTATAAAAGCCACTCAAGTCAAGTAAAAAAAATTAAAATCAGCAATTCTCATTATGGCAAAACTTATGTTCAAAGGGGAATAAGGGAATAGAGGAGATGGTATCGATTATCAACAGAATTGTCGGTAGGACAGGCATTTCTGCCTGTCCTGTTGCAGATGACAGGTAAGAATGCCTGTCCTACCGATTAATCTCCATATCTCCCCCTTATCCATTTTACCATAATGAGAATTGCTGATTTTAATTTTTTTTACTTGACTTGAGTGGCTTTTATAAGGTATAATATTCATCAGATGGTGGAAACAAAATAAAGCCACCAACAATTCAAACTGGGAGGATATCTTCAATAACTTAAGGAGGATGTCCAATGGAGGGATGGGGTACAATATTTTTGACATTTACAGGGACAATTTATCTGATAATGATGGCATATGTGTCTTATCGGATAAAAAGGTCTACTGAATCTACCAGAGCACTGGTAAATGAAATAAAGGAGATAAGAAAGGAAGAGTCTAAACCGTATGTAGTTATTGATATTAAACCTAAAGAACAAGCCCCGCAGATACTTGAGGTAAAGGTAGCAAATATTGGCGGCGGTCCTGCGTTTAATATTAAGTGTGGTTTTCAACCCGATATTGTTTACCGAAAGGAGTCGGGGATAATGCTCTCAGATCTCCCTATATTTAAGGGATTAGCACACCTTGCACCAGGGGAACAAACGAGATTTTTCTTTGCAGCCGCAGTTGAATACATGACTTGCAAAAATAACCCAAAGGAATTTGAGGCAAAAACCTCTTATTCAGACATCTTTGGGGATAGCCATGAAAAGTCATACCATATTGACTTGACAGTCAGGACAGCCCTTTTGTTTGCTGAGGAAAAGGGGTTGAATGATGTTGTAGTTGAGATAGAAAGGTTAACCAGAGAGGTTTGCTGGTTAAGAAAAAATATTGAAACTTTTTTTGAAAAGGATGTGGAAGAAACAAAGAGACCTGATATGGGAACACTAAAAGGGATTTATCGGGAGATGAAGAGGTAGGGCAATTTTAGATGAGAATTATGGGCTTAGATGTTGGCGATAAATATATAGGTGTAGCCTTGAGTGATCCCTTGGGCATGTTTGCTCAGCCGCTATCGGTTATAACAAGGGAAGGGGAGAAGGAAACAATGGAGATATTGAAAGAGATTATCTCAACCTCTCAGGTTTCCAAGATAGTATTTGGCTTGCCAAAAAATATGAATGGCAGTATTGGACCACAGGCAGAAAAGGTGCTTAACTTTATTGAGAGGCTTAAACAAGCCGTAATATCTACTCCAAGCCTCTCCTATGAGAGGAATGTTGTTGAATTTGTGTCATGGGATGAACGGCTTTCCTCGAGGGCTGCGGAAAATGCCATGCTTGAGGCAGGATTATCCCGGGACAAAAGGAAGAAGATGGTGGATAAAATTGCTGCGGCATTGATTTTGCAAGGATATTTGGATAGCAGGGTGACATTCAGCAATTAAGTGTTTAGCTGTCGGCTAAGGTAAGGAGTCAAGAAAAAATAAGTTGTATACCAAGAGTCACTCAAGACGCTTGGCTGGCAAGGCGTGAGAAGCGAGCATACTACTGTTCGTAAGCGACGAACAACGAAGCCAGCCAAGATGGATCGGTGACACGACTCCTGCAAGTTATTTTTTCTCCGGCGACTAAGGAAAAACAAGACACAACAGGCAGGCTCGTTTTCTGGTTTTAGCTGACTGATTGCTAACCGCTGACAGCTTATAATTTATAATTATGGAGGTGTAGGGATAAGATGAGTAAGCATGGTATTTCTGGAAATGTTGATATGGGTGATATCAAGAGTAGCTTTACCTTTTCTAAGGGTAAAGGTATTGTGGGGATAGTGGAGCTTGGAGAGGCTCAGGGTGAGTTTGTCTATATGCGAGATAAGGGCATTGTCGGTACAGTAAAAATGGGGGATACAGATGGAGAGTTTACCTACTCAAAGGATAAGGGTATTTTTGGAACAATAATGCTGGGCAAAGTGCCGGCAGAGTTTATTTATACAAAGGACAAGGGCATTATTGGTGTATTGAAGATGGGAGATGCTGCTGGTGAATTTACTTATACCAAAGCCAGAGGCATATTTGGTACAACTATGATGGGGGATGCAATTGGTGAATTTACCTATTCCAAGCATAAAGGAATTACCGGAAATATAGCCTTGCGGAATATAACTGCTCCATTTTCCTATACCTTAGCCAAGGGTATTGTCGGGATATTAAACCTTGATGGTATAGAGGGAAGTTTTACCTATTGGAAGGATAGGGGTATCTTTGGGACCATTGATCTTGGGGATGCTAAAGGAAATTTCAAATTTAACTCTCAAAAAGGTATTGAAGGTACGGTTGCCCTTGGAGAGGCTACAGGAGAGTTTATTTATTCGAAGGATAAGGGGATTGTTGGAATGATAGACCTTGATGGGGTAAAAGGGGAATTTACCTATTCAAGGGAAAAGGGTATCATGGGTGTCATTGAAATGGATGAAATAAAGAGTGATTTTACCTATACAAAGGAAAAGGGTATCGTTGGTATTGCGGAAATGGGGGACGCTAAGGGTGAATTTACTTATACAAAGGAAAGGGGTATACATGGATATATAGATATGGGCGGCATTCGAGGCTCGTTTACTTATTCTAAGAATAGTGGCATGGTAGGAACGGTGGAGGCTCCGTCATCATTTGGTATGGATGTATATGCTGAACCCTCATCTGTACCATTTGTATCATCTATGGCAGTACCTGTTGAACAACCGCCAGAGATGCTACCTCCTGTGGAACAACCTGTAGGGAGAAGAGATATGGAAATTCCATGGGAATTAATTTCCCACGATGATGTTATCTCTATACCTGTGAATATCCCCACCGTTGCCCCTTTGGCAGAAGGGAAAAGGGTTGGTATTGCTGAGGTAATTGACATAGAAACATTGAAAGAGTCAAGGGCTGAGGCAGAATCAGCAAAAAAAGCAAAGGAAGAAAAGAAACAAACAGGTTCGGACGGCTACACCTACTTTGGTGACCATGGCGGCATCCCAATTGAGAAGATAATAGAAGAGGTGGAAAAGAGTTTTTAAGGGAATTGCAACTCAACAATGTGATAGATTCCTGCCGGAGTTTACCCTCGTGGAGCTTGTCCTCACGAAAGTGGGGAACGGGGGCAGGAATGACGATTCCCCTGACCACTCATGAGAGCACGAAGGCTGTCATTCCCGCCCTCGTTTCCACGAGGGTAAACTCCAGCGGGAATCCATGTGACGCAACTCGGGGATGCAGCGGTGGGCTATCTGTCATTCCTGTGAAGGCGGGAATCCAGAGTTATGCAGCAATTCTCATTATGGCAAAACTTATGTTCAAAGGGGAATAAGGGAATAGAGGAGATGGTGTCGATTATCAACAGAATTGTCGGTAGGACAGGCATTTCTGCCTGTCCTGTTGCAGATGACAGGTCCTACCGATTAATCTCCATATCTCCCCCTTATCCATTTTACCATAATGAGAATTGCTG
>MNYI01000089.1 GCA_001873945.1 Candidatus Desantisbacteria bacterium CG2_30_40_21 | reverse complement strand
TCCTCTATGTAAATATTCTCATGCCTTTCCAGATAGCCTGGCACAACTGTCCTTGCAATATCCTCCAGCCCAAACCCTATAGTATCACTCAATCCAGAAATATTAATTGATAGATGTTTTATTGCTTGCTCTGTCTTTGCTTGAGCCACAGCAAGCTTATCAACACTCTCTTCCAGTCTTCCAACCTTCTGTCCTGTCTTTGCTTGAGCCACAGCAAGCTTATCAACACTCTCTTCCAGTCTTCCAACCTTCTGTCCTGTTTCTGCTTGAGCCTCGGCAAGCCTATCAACACTTATGGTTAATTTCGTCACCTCTCCCTTTAGTTCATCAAAATCTTTTCTTTCAACCCTTATCTCTTCTATTCGCTCCTTAAAGGTATCTATTCTTTCATCAACTATTTGTCTTATAGTATTATATACTGCCATTGAAATAGCCATCTTATCTTCACCTCTTCTTTTGATACACCTTGAATTAGGGAGATCCGGGGTCAGATCTCGAAAGCAGAATTAATCTCAAAACTCTTCTTCTCTTTCAATTATCCTCTTTTTTTATTTCATTACCCACCCTCAAGTCAAATTCTATCTTAGTAGCCACAAAAGAATGACATTTCTACTTAACATTTTCTAACATGCTATCAGTATAGCAGAGAAGGGAATATATTGCAAGTTTTTTTTATTTACGACTCCCAACTATTGTTTCATCTTTTCCAAAAGCCCATTAAATTCCTCTATGGATGAAACGGTTACTGCTTTTCTTAATAAAATATCACATGCCTTTGTCCCTTGTAATCCGTTCACTTCCTGCTCTAATTTAGGTGCCCACACAAATCATCATAGAGCCTATTAGGCTACAACATCACCAGCCATATCTGCAATGCCAGCATCACCAGCATCACCACCACTGACAATCTTCTACCCTGCTGTTGTTCCGCTTGTCCCTGTTGCAGCATAGCTTAGTGTTGGCACACCAACCAACAAAACTACACCAATCATCCATAATAATATATTCTTTTGCATTTTTTTCATCTTCTTTCCCAGTCAAATCTTACTATATTTCTCTCTGACTTTGAAAACTCTATCCCTACCAGATATATGTCCTTGCCTGAATTTAAGTATTTTTCATAATATCTTTTATCCTTTATCTGCTCTAATGCGGTGTTTTGCTCACTTTCTTTATCTATGACCTTAAACTCAAATATTATCACTACCTTATCGGTTTTTATCACCATATCAATCCTGCCATGATTAGTAGATTCTTCTACCCTTAAATCATATCCAAGTGAAGCAAACACTGCATAAAATATTGAGGCATAATAGCCTTCATATTTGTCCAATTCATTCTTTATGTACCATTCGTAGGGTATGGCGGCAAAAAGTCTGAAGAATGCGTCTTTTAATGACTCAAAGTTTAATTTCTCTATGGCATCATAAACATTTGATTGTGTATTCTCTTTAGTCTGTGCATCCTTATTCAAGTAAAACAGCAAATAATCATTTAAGGAACTTTTTACCTCTAAGTTTGGATATGTTAATTCATATTCTATCTTTGCTCCTGTTTGCCTTTTACCTTTTATCGTAAGATATCCTGTTTGGAATAATAATGCAGCAGACTCTATGTAATCTACATCAAATGAACCTATCAACGATTCACCTGCCCTTATCCTTTCAAGCTCAGGCAGATAATACTTCCTTTCTTTCAATAGCTTTAATAAAAATGTCGGACTCCCTGTTTCAAACCAATAATTCTTAAACTCTCTACTTGCACTACCTAAAAACAATAAAATGTCAAATGGATTATATACACCCTCCCCAAGCCATGAGTATCCGTTGTACCACAATTTTACCTTCTCTAAATCTACACCTACTAAGTATTCCATGAATACTGTCTCTAAATCATTCTGAGTATAGCCACAGATTGTTGCAAATCGCTCATCTAAGGTTATATCCCATAAATTATTAAGTCCAGAGAATAAGGATACCTTAGAAAATTTAGATACCCCTGTTATAAAACAAAATTTAATATACGCATCAGCTTCTTTTAATACCGAATATAAATCTTTTAAGTCTTCTCTAATCGCAGTTGCTTTATCTTTATCAGTAATATTATCTAATATCGGCTTATCATATTCGTCTATTAATATTACAACTTGACTATTATATTCCTTATAGAGTTTTCTTATTAAACTTAAAAACATAACATTGCTTAAGGTTATTTCATAGTCTTTGAGCTCGTAATCTTCGTAAATATTTTTAAATTGATTTTTTATGACAATATCCAATTCATCTGTATTCCTTACTCCTCCACCAAAAGATATTTTTATGGCTGGATATTTTTTATTCCATAGCCATTTGTTCTCAAGCCATAAGCCTTTAAATAATTCTTCTCTGCCCTCAAATAAATCCTTGAGCGTGTCTATTAACAATGACTTACCAAATCTTCTCGGACGGGATAGAAAGAAGTATTTGCCATTGTTTATGAGTTCGTATATTATCCTCGTCTTGTCTACATAACAATAATTTTCGTTAATTATTTCACTAAATGTTTGAATTCCTATTGGCAATCTTTTCATTTCTTACTCCACATTTGCATATTGGTGATATATTATACTCAACAGGTTCACAATTTGTAAGTTCTTAAGGTATGGATAGCTTATAGCTGGAGTACATTTTTTCCACCTGTGCAACCGGAAATTACAACTTCCCAATCAAACCTTATTATATTTCTCTCTACCTTTGAAAACTCTATTCCTACCAGATATATCTCTTTGCCTGAATTCAAGTATTTCTCAGAATATTTCTTATTCTTTATCTGCTCTAATGCGGTGTTTTGCTCACTTTCCTTCTCCTTCTCCATGATCTTAAACTCAAATATTATCACTACCTTCGCGGTTGTTATAGTCATATCAATCCTACCGCGATTTGTGGGGTCTTCTAATTTTATAGCATATCCAATAGAAGCAAATACTGCATAAAATATTGAGGCATAGTAGCCTTCATATTTATCCAGATGATTATTTATATACCAGTTATAAGGAATTGAGGCAAATAGTGTCCAAAATATTTCTTTTAAGGATTCAAAAAATTGGACTGAATCTATTCCCGTATCCAAACTATTTATCACCTTAAAAATTCGTATCTTCCCCTGTTGATAATTTCCGGGATTGTTGATAAAGTAACCTGCGATGTATTCATTTAAGCTCTTCCTTACCTCTAAATTTGGATAAGTCAAGGTGTAATATATATCACCATTGAAATTCTTTCTATCTTTTATCGTCAAATAGCCTGTTTGAAACAATAAAGCAGTCGGTTCTATAAAATCTACATCAAAAGAGCCAATAAGATTCTCTCCTGTCTCTATTTCTTCCATAGATGGGATATAATATTCCCGTTCCTTTAATAATTTCAATAAAAATGTGGGACTGCCAGTCTCAAACCAGTAATTCTTAAACTCTCTACTTGCACTACCTAAAAACAATAAAATGTCAAATGGATTATATACACCCTCCCCAAGCCATGAGTATCCATTGTACCACAGTTTTACCTTCTCTAAATCTACACCTACTAAGTATTCTCTGAATACTGTCTCTAAATCATCCTGAGTATAGCCACAGATTGTTGCAAATCGCTCATCTAAGGTTATATCCCATAAATTATTTAACCCTGAAAATAACGATACCTTAGAAAACTTAGATACCCCTGTCAGCATTACAAACTTGATATAGGCATCAGTTGACTTTAATACAGAATATAGATTTTTCAGCTCTTCCCTCATCTCCTGAGCAATCACAGGCTCTTCTATATTATCTAATATTGGTTTGTCATATTCGTCTATTAAAATAACTGCTCTTTGGTTATATTTTTTAGCTGATTTTGTTATAATTTCTCTAAAACGACCTGATATTGTTTCAAATTCACACTTGACACCAAGTTGTTCTTGATTAATCTTCAGTGTTTCATCTATCTTTTTCCTTAATTCTTCCCTACTCTTTGATACACCTTCACCAAAATCTATCTTTATTACCGGATACTTCCGGCTAAAATCCCATTTATCTTCTATCCACAAACCCTTAAAAAGCTCTTCCCTGCCCTCAAATAAGCCCTTTATTGTGTCAATCAATAATGATTTGCCAAATCTTCTTGGACGAGATAGAAAGAAGTAGGTACCATTGTTTATAAGTTCATGGATAATTCTTGTCTTATCTATATAACAATAGTTCTCGGTAATTATTTTTTCAAATGTCTGAATACCTATTGGTAATTTCTGCATTTTAATTCTCCATTTAGGTAACCGTAAGTAGCCGTCAACAAATAAACTCATACAAGCTATTACTTCTCGTTTGTATCAAATGTCCCCCGCTGACGGTGGTTAGGGGGAGGAAATTGTAAAATTTATTTATTGACAGCTCCTAATTTGAACCATGCCCAAATTTATATATTTGCTGTATCACAAATTCCAACATATCTGTCGTCATTTCTGGATATACACCAACCCAGAACGAATCTCTCATAATTCGGTCGGTATTTGTAAGTTCGCCAATTACCCTGTATCCATTCCCGCTTTTTCTCATCTCATCAAAACACGGGTGTTTGATAAGATTTCCGGCAAACAACATTCTTGTTTGTATCCTATTGGACTCTAAGTGGTTTATTAGAGCATCTCTCGTGAATCCCGCATTTTCTTTTACTGTCAATAAAAAGCCAAACCATGAAGGGTCAGATCCTTCCGTTGGCTCAGGGAGAATGAACTTATCAGCAAGGTCAGCAAGACCCTCACGAAGTATTTTCCAGTTTTTCTTTCTCGCATCAATAAACGATGGTAGTTTTTCAAGCTGGGCACATCCAATGGCTGCCTGCATGTCTGTCACCTTCAGATTGTATCCAAAATGAGAGTATACATATTTGTGATCATATCCATAGGGTAGTTCTCCGAACTGCTGACCAAAACGATTACCACAGGTATTGTCATGTCCTGATGAACACCAGCAATCCCGACCCCAGTCACGGAAAGATTCTACAAGTCTCTTAATCCTTGTGTCATTGGTATAAACAGCCCCACCCTCTCCCATGGTCATATGATGAGGTGGATAAAAACTTGAGGTTCCAATGTGTCCGATGCTTCCTGTAAAACGCCAGTTACCTTTATAAAGATATCTTGAACCCAGTGCATCGCAATTGTCTTCTATAAGCCATAAATTATGTTTGTCACAAAAATCCTTCACAGTGCTTAAGTCAAAGGGATTTCCAAGGGTATGGGCAACCATAATTGCCTTTGTTTTTTCAGAAATGGCCGATTCTAACTGATTACAATCTATATTGTATGTTGGAAAGGTAACATCTACAAATACAGGAACAGCACCGTACTGAATAATCGGAGACACGGTTGTAGGAAATCCGGCTGCAACAGTAATGACCTCATCTCCCTTTTTTATACTCCTCTCCCTGAGGCTGGGAGATGTCAAAGCCATGAATGCCAGAAGATTTGCGGATGAACCAGAGTTGGTAAGGGAACAGTGTTTAATACCCAGAAATTTCGCAAATTCTTTCTCAAACCTTTCTGCATATCTGCCGGTAGTAAGCCAGAAGTCAAGACTACTATCAACAAGATTAATCATTTCTTTTTCATCAAACACCCTGCCTGCATAATTAATTCTTGATTTGCCAGGAATAAATTCTGATAAATGAGATGGTTTGTGGATTGAATTATAATAGTTTTTAGTCACTAATTTTGACCAAATTTTTAATATTTCATCTATCTTTTCTTTTTTTAATCTCGCTACATTGCTTTTTAATATTTGTGTATCCTCTATAGGAATATTTTTATCTACCCTAATTAGGCTTTCTTTCTTTACTGTTCCACTATCAAGATCATTATTATTGAATTTTAGAGAGAATTCGCTAAATACATAATTATCCATTTCGGTTGTAATATAGGCAACAATATAATCCTTTCTACCATAATTGTCTATATTATTATCTGATATAATAACCGCAGGTCTGACCTTTGACTCGTTATAATTTGTATATGGAAAGCTTAACAAAACCAATTCTCCAACTCTATGTTTTAATGCCAAAATGTTCCTCCCAATCTACATATTTGTCATCTTCTGAATCAAAAAAATTGTAACAACCTAACATCTTAAAATCTCTTTCACTATCATGCGTATTATTCATTGGAATTTCTTTGGGAATAACAATTATATTTAATTCTGCTTCCAAAACATCCTTTGGCAATGGCTCCATAAATTTTATCTGCCTATCTTTGTAATAACCTTTAACTGCAATCATAAATTTCTCCTTTCATATTGGCAGAATATTCTTCAATCTGCTTCAGGCATGTTATTCTCAAATCCTCGTTTTTTTTATAAGCATGAGTCCATTCAATAATACTGTCGATAGCCTTTTCTATGTCCCATCTCGGATACCAGTCCAACTCTGTTTTAGCCTTTGAACAGTCAAGTTTCAGGTAGTGAGCTTCGTGCGGATGTTCTCTATCATCTAATTTATAAGAAGCACTCTCCCCCCACTTTGCACACAACCTCTGAACTATCCACTCTACAGGCTTTGCATCAGTATCATCAGGCCCAAAATTCCACCCTTCCGCATACTGTGAATCATTGGAATAAAGTTTCTGTGCCAACAAAAGGTATCCGCTGAGAGGTTCTAAGACATGTTGCCAGGGTCTAATGGCATTTGGATTTCTAATAATTATTTTTTCTCCCCTTAAAATGGATCGGATACAATCAGGTATCAGCCTGTCTTGGGCCCAGTCACCACCACCGATGACATTGCCTGCCCTTGCCGAAGCCAGACCAACATGGTGAATATGATATTCGTTTGGATTAAAAAATGATTTTCTATATGAAGTCGTTATTAATTCTGAACAGGCTTTGCTATTGGAATATGGGTCATAACCACCCATAGGCTCATTTTCTCTATATCCCCAATACCATTCCCTATTTTCGTAGCATTTATCACTGGTAATAATTACCCCTGCTTGAACAGATTTACATTTTCTGATTGCTTCAAGGATATTAACCGTACCCATAACATTGGTTTCATAGGTCAGCCTTGGTTCTTCATAAGAAACACGAACCAGGGATTGAGCGGCTAAATGGAAGACAATCTCTGGCTGATATTCTTCTAAAACACTTAAAAGTCGTTCATAATCTAATATATTGCCAATAATATTAGTGATATGCTCATTTAATCTAATAGTCTCAAATAAACTTGGGGTAGTAGGGGGAGGCAAGGAATATCCAATTATCCTTGCACCCAATTCCTTTAACCACAACGATAGCCATGCTCCCTTAAAACCAGTATGTCCGGTAACAAGTACTACTTTCCCCTTAAATATCCCCTGAAATAACTTATCCATATTATTCCCATACCTTCCATGGGGCTTTTTTTGCATCCCATAATTCTTCTAACAAAGTTTTTTCTCGCAAGGTATCTACAGGTTGCCAGAAACCACGATGTCGATAAGACACTAACTGCCCATCTAAGGCAATCTGTGGCAAGGAATCTCCTTCCCAAACAGTCTCATCTCCTGAGATATAGTTGAATATCTCAGGTTCAAGCACAAAAAACCCACCATTAATCCATGTCCCATCCCCTGATGGCTTTTCAAGAAATTTGCGCACCTGATTATTTTCATCAATATCAAGGGCACCAAATCTGCCAGGGGGTTGAACAGATGTTAATGTAGCTAATTTACCATTTTTAGTATGAACGCTCATCAATTCATTGATGTTTATATTTCCTACACCATCTCCATATGTGAGCATAAATGTCCCATCTATATACCTTTGTATCCGCTTAATCCTTCCACCTGTCATTGGTTCCAGTCCTGTATCAACTAATGTTACCCGCCATGGTTCAACATGTTTTTCTAATATTTCTACGGAATTATTTGTCATATCAAATGTTACATCACTCATATGCAAAAAATAATTGGAGAAATATTCTTTTATAAAATACCCTTTGTAGCCCAGACAAATAATAAAATCATTAAATCCATAATGGGAATATATCTTCATAATATGCCACAAAATGGGTTTACCGCCTATTTCAATCATTGGTTTTGGCCTTAAAACAGTTTCCTCGCTTAATCTTGTTCCATATCCACCAGCAAGAATGACAATCTTCATTTGAATTACTCCTTTTTTACCGGAACAGTTGTTTCTTTTGATAATATTCTGGAAAAATAGAAATGTCTAAAAAGTATTTTCCAGACAACGGCAAAAAAGATTTTTATATCCATCCAGCAGGAATATTTATCAATATACCCCAGATCCAATGGCACCTTATCCTCAGGTGTAATATGCGGGCAATCATCAGAAAATCCATATTTAAGTTCAACCAATCCAAAAAGTCCTGGCTTAACACTCAACCATTTTCCCTGAAAACACTTATTCTGGCTTACGAAATATGGTCTTTCCGGACGAGGGCCAACAATACGCATATCCCCTTTTAAGACATTAAAAAACTGAGGCATTTCATCTAATCCTGTTTTTCTAATAACTCTACCTATAAAGGTAATCCTGACATCATTTCTGGTTGTTTCCTGTGGACCAGAATGTATCTCTGCATCCCTTCTCATTGACCTGAACTTGTAAAGGGTAAAAAACTCCCCATCTTTTCCAACCCTTACCTGCTTATAGATAGCTGGACCAGAGGATGTTATCTTAACTAATAGCCAGATAATGACAAAGAGTCCGGAAAAAACAATCAATCCTGATATTGCACCAATAATATCAATTATCCTTTTACCCTTTCTTCGATAAAAGGTTTCTTTTTTATCCACACCTTTTTTCTCCCTGTAGTATTTGCAAGCTATCCTTGCCATAATTGAAAAGAAGATCAATAGCTGACATATTAGGAATAAAAGGTGAAAATACCTGCTTATATTCTGGATGAACAAATTCCTGGTAAACTACCTTTATTTCATGATCAGTAAACAATCCTTCATCAAGATATTCTTTCCCAAATGCCCCTGAAAGATAGGTATCTGCCCCTAATGACTGACAAATATTGCAAAGCAATTCTCCTCCCTTGCCCTCAACTGCCAGAGGTGCTGCCTCCCTAATCTCTGCTACTTCACATATCCTTGTGTTAAGCCCAAATGCACTAACAAGATATTGAATAATAGTCTTATTCAGTTCAGTCAAGCTATCCAATTCCTTTGAGTATAATTGATAAAAAAAATCAGCATATTTGGAAAAAAACAGTGCCTTTTTGTAGCTTTGCTCAATGCTCTTCCAGTGTTTCTCTGCCCATCTTCTTTCGCTGATATTGTTGATTTGTACTTCATCTATTCTTTGGTCTGCTTTTCCTTTGGTTAGCACAGGAACAGTCAGCCATGTCCATCCCTGAGAGGTAGCACTTCCAGCAGCCGTACGAATCTTATTTCGGTTAGTAAAATAATTCTTGCTGAATTGAACATTATCCAATAGCACAAAAACATCACACCGTAAAATCTTATCAAAAAAACCAAGCCAGGGAAGATAATCCGGCTGATGGATACTTACAATCATTGTTATTTCTCCAGTAGGTTGTTGATTGGTTGATAGGTTGATAGGTTGATAGATTGAAGAGTTGATAGGTTAAAGGAACACAGATTCATCAACTCTTCCCTTCCCAACCAATCAACCCTTCCCAACCAATCAACCCTTCCCAACCTATCAACCTTCTTCTATGTCTTAACCATAAACACCACAATAAAGGTCAACAATCCAATAAGCATTATACATAAGGCTATGAGGAAGAATTGATGCCTTCGTATTTTCTTTTGTTCGGCTACATCATTTACAGTAACTATCTTTGAGGTAGAGCCAAGTAGTGGCTGTCCCAAAAATCCTTCAAGGTCTTCAACACTTCTAAAGGAATGATCCGTGTATTCGCCAAGGAATACAGATCCACACCCTAAGATGATGCCAACTATAAACCCCATCAAAGCAATTAATTGCTTCTTAGGTTTAATCGGTTGAGTAGGTTCCCTTGCCGGGTCAACCACCCTGAACCTTGTTCCTCGTTCAGCTATTTCTAGACGATGAGAGATATTGGCAGCCTCAAGTTTTTCTAAAAGCATACTATAAATCTTCTCATTTATGGCTGAATCTCTGGTTAATTTTGCCAATTCCTGTTCCTGCTCCGGGACACTCTTTGCTTTATACTCTGATTCATCAGACAGTCTTATCAATTCCTTTTCTCTGGCACCCATTGATTCAACTGCCATCTCTGCTTCCTGAAGTCTTTGTTGTAACTCCCGATATGCAGGATTTATTTCTGTTGTCTCTACACCACCTACCACCTTTTTCTTTTCCTGTTCAATCTGTACCCCTACCTGATCTATTTTTTTCTTCAGCGAGACTACCCATGGGTGAGAATCAGTACATTTTTTAGCGTAAAGATCCTCAAGCCCTGCTTGCATTTCAGATAACCTTGTCTGAAGATTTGATAAAGCCGGATTTGCACCTTTGGTTTCTGAAACAATAGTTTTCTGTTCAGATGCCAATTGTTTCTGAATCTTATCCCTCATCTTATTAGTTTCTTGAATATCCATCCTTAATTCTGTTAATCTATTGCGAAACTCTAACGCCCTTCCAAGGTTCGAGGTATCCCCAGGCATCTGGAATAGGTTGTTTTCCTTGAATTCCTTTAAGGCTGCCTCAGACTCTTCTAATTTTTGTTGATATATCCCTAATTGCCTCTTTATAAAATCAATTGCTGAATTTGCCTCTTCTGCTTGAGAAAACAGGCTTTCCTGAACAAATGTTCTGGTCACATAATTAACAACATTTTGAGCAATTTTTTTATCCGCATCCTCAAAGCTAACAAAGATAAGATCACCCTTTAAGATAATAACAATCCTTTTACGCAAAGAATTAATGAGCTTTTCTGAGCCAGACTTTCCCTTTGCCCCTTTATCCAATTCCAACTGATTAATCATCTCCTCTAACTTTGTCCAGCTAAGCATCTGCTCTTTTAAGGTATCAAGTTGGATTACATTTTGAGGATTAACAGCCATTCCCTGTACTAAGGGTGCTATCTGTTGTTGTTCAACTAAAAGTATAGCTTTTGATTGGTATATTTTGGGCAAGAAAAAACTGCCAAGGGTAGTTGTTGAAAAAACAGCTACAAAAGGAAGGATAAATAACCACTTTCGCTTAAATATTATCTGAACATAATCCCAGATATTAAATGTTGGTAAACTTCCAGGTTGCATAAATTCCATCCTTGATAAAAATTAAAATAATCGCTGACTGTTGATAACCGAATGCTTAAATAATACCATAATTTCCTTGACTTGTCAACAGAAAATACACTTGCGGGGTTCAGTTTTTGAGGTAACAACTCTGGCAGATGAAATACTGATGGCTATTGTGGCGTATCCTTCCATAACATCCTCGGAAACACCTTGGTTAGTATGCTTAAATCCATGGGTTTATCCTCATCAATCTTATTATCGTTATCATCGTTTACGCCATCAAGAGGATCTTCACCATATTTCTTATCATGATCAGAATCAATATTCATTTGAATGTTTATGGAGATATAGGCAATATTCTTATTTTGCACATTCTGGACAATTTCAGTCGGATTTATTTCTTGACCTGATTTACTGTAATAAGTGAATATCCTATATGATCCCGTTCCAGTTCTTGCAGGATTACCCATATTTTTCAAGATAATAGTTGATGATGTAATTGTCCCTGCTGTCGATGTTCCCGGGGCATAAACATCCCTTCTCAATGACCATGAGGAGTATGTTCCGGCAGAGTCAGCCACCGCATAATAACAAACAACATCATCCTCAGTTGCACTAAATGTTCCTGGTGGTGTATTTGTTTCTACCTGTTGCTTGTCATCCTTGATAAAATAAATTACGCTTGAACTTATTGTGCCTATTGTCCTTGTCCCATGTTTCATATCCCTTGCATATAGTGTTGCTGTTGCACCAGTGTTAATCCCATCAAGCAAAACCCTCGCAGATTGAATATTGTTCACCATTCCACCGGATTTATCACCTGCCTTTCCATAAAGTGCATCCGTTGCCTCCTGCCGCATGGTTAGTTGAGGCTCCATGGTCGTCCAGTTTTTCACCCCACCAGAAAAAAGGGCAAAAACAGATAACATGATTACAGCCATCCCTACCAGAGACAACAATAATTCAATAAGAGTGAATCCAGCCGTTGTTTTCATCTGAAAATACGGGGTTCGAGGTTCGGGATTTGAGGTTCGATTGATTTTTATTAAAGTGAGTGAGGACATAATGCCTCCCATTTATTTTCTTGCCATAGCTGAAACTGAGGGCTGAACGCTTCATTAATAATACGATGCCGGCTTAGGTGCGATAATGGTAACCAATTGCCTTGAGCCACTCTTGCTGCCCTGTTTCCCCCAACTGGTGATAATAGTGATTTGCTTGTAATCTTCAGGGAAGATATCTGCTGGTGTTGTAGTCTTCGTTCCATCAGCCGGATCATCAACAAATGATGCCTCCATTGTTATTGTCCCAATCATATCCTTGTCAGAAATAGTTTCACCCTGCGAAGGGAAAAGCATCACTCGTTGGGAAACATTTGTACCATCAATTGAGAGTGTACCAAACAATCGTTGTGTTATGGAGCCATTTGTAGTTAGAGTAATGGTTGCAGCATTGATTCCATATCCGTCTTGGATATTTCCTGCTGGTGTACTTGTCCCCTCATGCTCCCATGTAATGTTCAATGGGACAAAATTATATCCCGTAGCCACATAATCATCACTGGTATGTGCAATAATCCTGACAGGAACGCTTACTGTTTTTGATCCTTGAGGCATTATAATCGGATTAATAACATTTAAGTGGAGGTGCTCCTCAGCAGCCGTGCTGGTTGCCTGATGAATATACTCATATCTCATCCCCTTTACCTCTTCCAACAATTCCTGTGCCCTTGCCACAGCAACGGATTCATCCCATGATTTAATTATTGTTTGAGAACTGCCCATAAAGGTTGTGGATGCTATCAAGGCAACAATTAGCAGAAGAAGTCCGGCAATCATTAATTCAACAAAACTCATCCCAGCCTCAGTTTTATTTTGAATACTCATTTCAATTCTTCCTTGTGATGACAGGTTTGAATAATTGCAAAAAAGTAAGCATTCAACTAACAGCTGTCATTTAGTCTTCTTAATAATATGAGGGGTAATAAAGATAACCAATTCTGTTTTTCGATTTTCCTTCGCATCCAGCCTGAAAAGCCTGCCAACAAAGGGTAAATCTCCAAGAACAGGCACCTTATTTGTCTTCTCTGTGCCATGGTCATCTATTATCCCACCAATAATTACGGTTTCCCCATCTTTGAGCAATAATTGAGCTACAGATGACTTTGTAGAAATGATTGGCGTGTTGTTCTCTGCCCAACCCTTAAAGCTGCTTACCTCTGGTTTCACCGAGAGTGTAACGAAATTATCAGGGTTTATGAATGGAACTACAGTAAGCTTTACCCCAACCTCACGAAAGACAACATTGGTTTGAACTACACCTGTTTGAGCGGTTGGCGACAACTGAGTTGTTGTCTGCTGATAGGGAATCTCTTCTCCAATCATGATCTTTGCCTCACGGCCATGAAGGGTTCTGATACTTGGAGAAGATAAAACATTTGCCTTACCCTCAGAAATCATAGCAGATATCGCTCCATTAATATTATGTCCTGATGTTACCTTTCCATAAACTAATTCTCCCCTATCTCCCATCGGTGTATTTTGTGTCATCAGGCTTGACATCTCAAATCCATGTAAAAAATCCTTTATATTCCACATAAATCCCAATTGATTGGTTTTATCCAGATAAACCTCAATAATCTTTGCCTCAATCATGACTTGCTTGGTCTCTGTATCCAGCTCCTTTATCAACTGCTCAATTTTGGGAAAATTACCAACAGTATCAGTAATAATAAGCGCATTAGTCCGAACATCAATACTAATTTTTCCAGCCTGAGTTAATATACCACTTTGTAGACCACCCATAACTTCACCAGCCAGAGCATAGTTAAGAGGAATAACCCTTGTCATAAGCTCGCCAACAAGATTTTCCTTGGTATCAACGAAAACAACCTTTCCTTCCTTAACATAGGTATATCCCTGTGCCTTCAGGATTAGATTCAATGCTGTTTCCCATGGCACATTATCCAACCGCAGGTTTACTATTCCCTTTATTGTTGCACCGGGAACAATATTCAGCTCTACCTTCTGAGCAATTAATCGTAAGACATCAAGCAAATCAGCATCCTTAAAGTCCATGGAAATAGTCTGTCCCTTAGGCTTTTTTGTTATTTTTTTAGGAACAGCTACCTTTGGTTGTATTACTTGTGATTTTTTAGTAGTAATAGGGCGTTGTCCTTTTTTCTCTGGTTTATAGGTTTTCTTTACCGCTGTTTGCGATGGTTTGGATTTCAGTTTCTCTTTTTTTACCGCTTTTTTTTCTGTACTGGCTGGAGGCTCTGTAATGGAATATTTTTTAAGGGTAAGAAGCACTGTTTTCCCTTGAGTTAAAACTGAATAAGGAACCGATTCTTTTGTCTCAACCGTTATGCGAGCTACATTTACCGGGTCAACGAACCTTTGTTGGACACCAACCCTTGCAATGCTTTTACCATCAACCATTATATCCTTTACTGCACCAGAGGTAGCATTAAGAAAATCAAAGATAATCCGTGAAGGGTTTAGTGTTTCAAAGTACTTATACTGAGGGGCGCCATTCGTAGAAATAACTACCATGCTTCGGTCATCCCCTTCCTTGACCTCAATCCCTGTTATTGCATAATCAGCATAAGGGTTGGTAATACTTAATTCGAGCCCATTTGGAATCTTATTTATCTGATACGGGATGGATTTTATCAGTCCAACAATTATTCTTGTCTGATTTCCTTTTTGTTGAACTATCTGAATTCTGGTTATTCCACCAGATGAGACAGGTATCTCTTTTGGGGTACAGGTTGTTTTAGGCATATCTATAACTATTGTCGGAGGATCAGTTAACGCCACTGAGTCATAATTTGTTATAGCTGTATCCCCAACAAATACTATACTGACTCTGTCTTGTAATTTTTCAACCTGAACATCAAGCAGATTAGTCTCTGCATAGACAATAGAACTTAACATAGCCACATAGATAAATACAGTCATTAAATACAATTTTTTCACCTTAAAACCACCCCTTCATTATTTTATTCTTCTGACATGTCTGACATGAATTTTTCTCTCACTCGTTGATTATATTAAAAACAACGGTGAACAGTTACTATTTTTGTTGTTTTCCTTGTTGAGCCACAGCCTCTTTTGCCATACCTGCTCCAAGTCCAGAGGCAAATGCCTTCATAAACTCTTGTTTCTCTTCCTTTGATAATGTTTCTTCTTGTTTTCCTTGGCCTGATGAAAGATCAATAACCCTTTATCATCACCTTGGTGTCAGATGCCTTAAATCCTAATGTAACCACTTTATCAAGCTGGGATAAAGAAATAAATTTATTATTAAGAATCTTTCCCCGTACCCCAGAAATAGGGGAATCCCCATAAAAGAGCATTCCATATCTTAATATCAAGGTATAACCACCAGGCCCACGAGCCAAAGCTATGGAATCCTTCTTATCCCAAACAACACCAATCAACGAAAGTTCTGTAATATCTACATCCGGAATACTACCCTTTTGTGCCTGAATTTCTTGTCCACTTTCAACAATCAAAGGAATAAAAGGATCCCGACTATGAATATTTTGATATATATATTGCGGGGTTACCGGTTTTTCTTTCAATGGTTCAGGTAATACTTGTACTGGTAATACTGCTACCTCTTTAGGTTTTTGCTTGGCACACCCACAAACAATTACCAGAACTAACGACAAGCTGACTATTATCAATTTATTACTTAATTGCCACATATTTTATACTCACCCTTGTGAAAGTAAAAACGCAAGATTTTGCGTCTATAGTTTCTTATTGTTTATATGTAAATGCTGTAATAACTAAATCAGCAGATATTGTTGACACATCTTCTTTTGTTGGCGACAAAGAGGTTAAATTCGTCCATGATGGTGTCAATATCCTCTCAAGATTTCCAATGGCTGCAAGAAATTTTCCAAAGTTATGATAGGTAGCTTTAGTCGATAGAGTAATCGGGATCTCATCATAAACATCCTTACGAAATGGACCACTTGGGACAAAGCTGGAAAAAACAACATGATTTTCCTCAGCAATAGTAGTAATTGTTTTTATTAATTCAGGCATATTTATCTCTTTAGGCAGCCTTGTTTCTACGAAAGAGAGTTCTTCCTTAAGCTTTCTTACCTCTGCCTTCCGTATCTCCAAGTTGGCTACAATATCCTTAATCTGCTTTAATTCCGTAGCTTTAGCTGCTATTTCACTGCTCAACTCCTCTGATCTAATCTTGAGAGGTTTATATCCATAATTTATAAAAGCAAAGATAGTAATTCCTATAAAAACAACAATTAATCCTATAGCCTTTAATTCTTCCTGCGAAAATTTCATTCCTTTTCTCCATTAAATAGGACATAGAAGTCCTATAAATCCTATAATCACTAAACTTAGTCGCCGGAGAAAAAATAACTTGCAGGAGTCATGTCACCGATCCATCTTGGCTGGCTTCGTTGTTCGTCGTTTACATACAGTCAGACTTGCCAGCCAAACGACTTGAGTGACTCTTGGTGTACAACTTATTTTTCTTGACTCCCAGCAATTCTCATTATGGTAAAATGGATAAGGGGGAGATATGGAGATTAATCGGTAGGACAGGCATTCTTGCCTGTCATCTGCAACAGGACAGGCAGAAATGCCTGTCCTACCGACAATTCTGTTGATAATCGATACCATCTCCTCTATTCCCTTATTCCCCTTTGAACATAAGTTTTGCCATAATGAGAATTGCTG
>MNYI01000004.1 GCA_001873945.1 Candidatus Desantisbacteria bacterium CG2_30_40_21 | reverse complement strand
CAAAGTTCGCAGAGCTTGAAGAACCTTTATTTCTTCTCGCAAAGACGCAAAGCTCACAAGTCTCACTTATTTCTTCTCGCAAAGCCACAGAGATCACAAAGATATATGAGATTTTTCTTCTTTTCTATCCTTTGTGTTCTTTGTGTCTTTGTGTGATTAATTCCGATTGCACAGGGTCGAAAAATATTGTTGACTTTCTAAAAAAAATAGTGTATCATATAAAGCACTATGAAGGACTTAATCTTACGAGTAAATACATTAATTGAAGCATTGCCGTATATAAAAGAGTTTTATGGGAAAACTCTGGTAATAAAGTATGGTGGGGCAGCCATGACTGATGAGTCTTTGAAACACTCATTTGCTCAGGATATTGTCTTGTTAAAATTCGTAGGCATGAGACCAATTGTGGTTCATGGTGGTGGTCCCGAGATTACTAATATCATGGAAAAGATGGGTAAATCATCGGAATTTATTGATGGCAAACGGGTTACAGATGAAGAGACCATGGAAATTGTGGAGATGGTTCTTAGCGGAAAAATCAACAAGGAGATTGTTGCCTTGATTAATCACCATGGCGGTAATGCTGTTGGCTTAAGCGGTACTGATGGGACAATGATTGAAGCAAGAAAACTCCATGAGTCTCTGGGGTTGGTGGGAGAGGTTCAAGCTATAAACCCACAAATAATTAATACCTTAGACGAGGCAGGATTTATTCCGGTGATTGCCCCGGTTGGAATAGGTGAAAATAGCAAGAAGTATAATATTAATGCCGATACTTCAGCCGCAGCCATTGCTGTTGCCCTGAACGCATATAAATTTATATTCCTTACAGATACACCGGGAATATTAAGGGATGCCAATAATATGGATTCCCTGATTCCTACAATACGAGTTAATGAGATTGATGATTTGATAAAAACAGGGGTTGTAAATGGCGGAATGATCCCTAAGATAGAGGCGATTAAAGAGGCTGCCATATCAGGGGTTGATAAGGCTCATATCATTGATGGCAGATTGCCACATGCCCTCCTTCTGGAACTTTTGACAAATGCAGGGATTGGGACGGAGGTGGTAAGATGATCATAATCTCACGCGGAAACGCGGAGGACGCGAAGAAGATTGCAGGGAGATGGCTAAGATGACCACAAATCAGATAATGGAAAATTACAAACGATTCGTTGTCCCTACCTATAATCGATTTCCTGTTGTTATGGTGAAAGGACAGGGATGTCTGGTTTGGGATCTGGAGGGTAAGAAATACCTTGATCTTGTTGCTGGTGTAGCGGTTAATTCCCTGGGACATGCTCATCCATGTGTGGTTGAGGCTATCAGCAAGCAGGCACCTGAGCTAATCCATACATCTAACCTTTATTATACCATTCCTCAATTGGAGCTGGCAAAAAGGCTCTCCCAGATTTCCTTTGGCGGCAAGGCATTTTTTGCTAATAGCGGTGCTGAGGCAAATGAGGCGGCTATAAAGTTAGCCCGAAGATTTGGAAAGACAACTGGTGGACGGCATGAGATAATTACCATGAATAACTCCTTCCATGGCAGAACTATGGCTACCCTTACTGCAACCGGTCAGAAAAAAATACAAAAGGATTTTGACCCTTTGGTCCCAGGGTTCAAATATGTTGAGTTTAATAATATATCAGCCGTAAAAGAGGCAATCAACAAAAATACTTGTGCTATTCTGGTAGAACCCATACAGGGTGAGGGTGGGGTAAATATTCCGGCAAATGATTATTTACAAGGATTGCGGACATTATGTGATGAACATAATTTATTGCTTATGCTTGATGAGGTACAAACAGGCATTGCCAGAACGGGAAGGATGTTTGCTTATCAACACTATGGCATTATTCCTGATGTTATGACCTTAGCCAAGGGGCTTGGCGGGGGGCTGCCTATTGGTGCTATGCTTGTATCTGCGAAAAAAGCAGACTTGCTTCCATCCGGAAGTCATGCCTCAACCTTTGGAGCAACACCACTTGTGTGCTCAGCAGCTATAGCGGTGGTTGATTATATCATAGAACATAATATTTGTGCTCTCGTGGAACAAATGGGGGAATATTTTGTTGCCAAACTTCAGGGATTATCTCAGAAATATCCAACAGCTATTTCTGGCATCAGGGGTAAGGGATTAATGATTGGCATGGCTTTGAAAATAAACGGGGCAACTGTGGTCAACGAATGCCTGACAAATGGGTTGTTGATTAACTCTACAGCTGGTGATGTGTTAAGGTTTGTACCACCGTTGATTATTACCAGAGAAGAGATAGATGAGTCTGTGGAGATACTCGACAGGGTACTACTGTTGTGTCAATCTTAATATGTCGTACTAACTGTGGTCAGGTTGTTTAGGCTGAAGGCTGAAGGAAGAAAATGTCCTAACAGCCTATCTCCCCCTTCCGTCTTTCCCCTTCAGCCTGAATACCTTCAGTCTTCAGCCTATATCCGATACTTGAGAGTTGACACGACACTACTGCATTCTTGAGAAAACGAGGAGGTGTAATTATGCATCGCAAGGATATTATTTCCATGATTGATATTACAGCAGCAGATGTCTGGAAGATATTCAAATTAACAGATTCCATTATCCAGAAAAGAATGTCCATGGAGGATTATACCCCATTAAAGGGTAAGTCTGTTGCCTTGATATTTCAAAAGCCTTCAACCAGAACCAGGGTTTCCTTTGAGGTAGGAATAGGGCAATTGGGTGGGCAGCCTATCTATTTATCCCCGGAAGAGGTGGGATTGGGAGTAAGGGAATCAATCCCTGATGTTGCCCGGGTGCTTTCCAGATATACCTCAGCTATTGTTGCCAGAACATTTTCACATAAGGATATGGAAATATTGGCTAAATTTGCTACTGTACCTGTCATCTCAGGGCTTTCAGATTCGTTTCATCCCTGCCAGATATTGGCTGATATATATACTATTTGGAAACACAAGGGTTCGGTAGTAGATGTAACCCTTGCTTATATTGGGGATGGAAGCAATAATGTTGCTCACAGCTTGATAGTGGGTTGTGCAATTATGGGGATGAATATTTCTATAGCTACACCCTTAGACTATTCCCCTAATCAGTCTATCCTTGAGAAGGCAAGGGATATTGCCTTGAAAACAGGAAGCAGGATAGAAATATTCAGCCAGCCGTCTCAAGCTGCACTCGGTGCGGATGTGCTTTATACCGATGTCTGGACAAGTATGGGACAAGAAAAGGAGGCAGAAGATAGAAGGAAGGTTTTTAAGAATTATCAGATAAATAATGCCTTAATAGAAATAGCTAATAAAGACTGCCTTATCATGCATTGCCTGCCAGCTCATCGAGGGGAAGAGATAACCAATGATGCTATTGAGGGTCCCAATTCTATTGTTTTTGAACAGGCTGAAAACAGGCTTCATGTTCAAAAGGGTATTTTGGTGTTTCTGATGTGCTGAAATGCGGGAAAATGGGGACGGAAAATGGGGAAAATGGGGGAAAATGGGGAAA
>MNYI01000167.1 GCA_001873945.1 Candidatus Desantisbacteria bacterium CG2_30_40_21 | reverse complement strand
CTGCTTATGACCGCTGCCTCATCCAGAAAACTCTACGGCTATGGTACGGGTATGCCTTCATGTTTTATATTGGAGGCAGGGATAAGGTAGGGGGAGATATGGAGATTAATCGGTAGGACAGGCATTCTTGCCTGTCATCTGCAACAGGACAGGCAGAAATGCCTGTCCTACCGACAATTCTGTTGATAATCGACACCACCTCCTCTATTCCCTTATTCCCCTTTGAACATAAGTTTTGCCATAATGAGAATTGCTGTAATTTAAGGGGGGGAACAAAGTTGAAAGAGCTTGTTGTTATCAGTGGTAAAGGTGGAACAGGAAAGACAGTGATTACTGCCTCTTTTGCCGCCTTAGCCAAAAACAAGGTAATGGCAGACTGTGATGTGGATGCCGCAGACCTGCACCTTTTGTTTCAGCCCGAGGTCAAAGAAACTCACCAGTTCAGAAGCGGCAAGACTGCTAAATTAGATATGCGAGTCTGTAATAAGTGCGGTAAGTGTGTTGTTGCCTGCCGGTTTGAGGCCATATCGCCCGGCTTCAGGATTGATCCCATCTCCTGTGAGGGCTGCGGGGTTTGCAGCCATATCTGTCCGCAAAAGGCAATTAAAATGGAGGAGAACCTGTCGGGTGATTGGTTTATCTCTAATACAAAATATGGTCCAATGGTGCATGCCAAATTGGGGATTGCTTCCGAGAATTCCGGCAAGCTGGTTACCCTGGTTAAGAATCAGGCCAAATTAATCGCTGAAGAAGGCGGATATGACCTGGTGCTCATTGATGGACCACCTGGTATCGGTTGTCCAGTAATTGCGTCTATTGCCGGGGCATCCGTTGTGTTTGTGGTAACTGAACCGACTATGTCAGGGTTACATGACTTAGAGCGGGTGGCTAAGTTAACAAGCCATTTTGGAATATCACCCTTAGTCTGTATCAACAAGTACGATTTGAATACCCGGATGGCAGAAACAATTACCCAGTATTGCCGGCAGAATGGATGTAATCTAATAGGCAAAATCCGTTTTGACCCAATAGTAGTAGAATCATTGGTCAATAAAAAACCTGTGGTGGAGTATAGTAACAATGAAGTCGCAGTGGCTATCAAAAAAATCTGGGAGGAATGTTTGAGGATTATAACTTAAAGTTAAAAAAATTTTGTTGACAAAATAAACTTATTTTGTTATAATACTCCTATAATCGATTATAGGAGTATTATAAGGATAGAATATGAAGGAAGAATTAACCTTATTTAAGGCATTATCAAACCAAACGCGGCTGAGAATTATGGTTCTCTTGACAGAAAAGGAGCATTGCGTTTGTCAGTTAGAATGGGCATTAGGATTGATACAGGCAAAGGTGTCCCGGCATTTAACGGTATTGAAAAACGCCGAGATTGTTCAGGATAGACGCGATGGATTGTGGGTATTTTACTCTCTCACCACACCAAGAAGCGAATTAGAAAAAACTATCCATAATTACCTCAAAGACTATTTCCCTCAAAAATACGATTCATTCAAAAAGGATATAGCCAAAATGAAAGAGTGTGAGGCTAAACCATTAGAGGAATTATGCAGTATCAGGAGGTAAATAATGAAGGAATGGAAAAAGTTTCTGTATATTGCAATAATATTCTTAGGTTGTTTCTATTTGCCGATAGAGAATTTGCGGTTTACCAATGCCATCTTTGAGGCTCTTGCCCTTGTGAAATGGTATGCCCGCGAGCATGTGTTGTTGTGTCTTGTCCCTGCCTTCTTTATTGCCGGGGCAATATCGGTTTTTGTCAGTCAGGCATCGGTGATGAAGTATTTCGGGGCAAAGGCGAATAAATTCCTTTCCTACAGTGCTTTTCAAATGGTTCAAAAAGGATGAATTAAAAGAATGGACTGGTGCTACATGGGAATTTGCGTTGCAGATATTACCGCTTTTACTTGGTGGGGTACTTATTTCCGGATTCTTATTGGGTAGAGTTGGGCATGAAGGCGTTATTCCGTCAAGATTTGTGGTTATGCTTGTTGGCGGAAATTCGTTATGGGCAAATTTCTTCTCAGCAATCGTAGCGGCATTTATGTATTTTGCCACACTTACTGAGGTGCCAATTCTTCAAGGACTCATTGGTTCTGGCATGGGTAAGGGACCTGCTTTGGCGATGCTTCTGGCGGGGACTGCTTTAAGTTTGCCAAACATGCTGGTAATTCGCAGTATTATGGGTACAAAGAAAACCGTTATCTATATCAGCCTTGTGGTTGTTATGGCTACAATAAGCGGTATGATTTTTGGATTTATTGTTAAATAAACGGAGGTGCAAGATGAAGATTGAGATTTTAGGAGTCGGCTGTCCAAAATGCAAACAGTTTCCCGCGAACGCTGAGGCGGCGGTTAAGGAACTCAATTATTTCGTCTATTTCAAAAAAACTGCAAATTACCTGATAAGCCCAATCTTTCCAGTTCGTTTTCCATCAGCATTCTTAATCAGGTAAAAGTATATCCCACTGGCAACAGCATCATCATGATCATTATTTCCATCCCATTCCATTGCTTCATTAGAATGTTGGCGTAATACCCTGACCTGTTCACCAGCAGAGTTGTAGATAGAAATAGTGAGACGACCAGATGGTAATGGAGAGAATTTACATTTTTGATTCATATTAGGATAGAATGGGTTAGGATAAACCTTTACATCATCAAGGCTATATACCGGCTCATAAGACATAATGGCATAAACTCCAAACTCATAGATATTTGCTCGAACCTCATATTTTGTATTCACAGGATAGGAGTCTGTAATCATATCCCAGCGATTTGATACCTCATTTAGCTTGAATATCTTCAGGGTTTCAACACGAATGGTTGTCTCATCCACAATCCCATCATGATTGTCATCACCATATGGGATACAGAGTTGCATGGCTTGCTTGGTGGAGGAGACAGGCTTGCCGTTTGCCTGATTAGTGCAGACAAGGCTTCGATAACTATCTGGAACAGGGGTTATATTTTTCTCCTGTCTTATGTTGAAATTAGCTACAGCTAATTTTCCTGTACTCTTTAAAATATTCGTAAGCGTCACCTGACTGTTTTCAAATAAGGCATCAGGCGATATCTTGAGTGTGGTTTGTCCGAATTTGCCAGAGATGATGATGGTGCCACCGTTTTCTGAACGAATAGAAATGCCAGTGGTTGTTGGGACAGAAGGGGCAGCAAGTTGTAATGGTGACGGATAAATGTACAGCGGTTCGGATTTTGCCTGATTGCCAGCCTGATCCATACTTATTGCAAAGACGGTGATTGTGGCATTACTTGATCTCAGCGAAAAGCTAAATGTCCCCTCAGCACTTGGCGTGGTTGTGCCATATGGATTCTTGTCGACATACAGCTCAACCATCACTGCATCCGTTGCCGTGCCATAAATCATCCAGCCACCAGTGATTGTATTCGTAGCGGCAATGGTTGGTGTCCCTGGTGCTGGCGATAGTGACGGATAAATGTACAGCGGTTCGGATTTTGCCTGATTGCTAGCCTGATTCATACTTATTACAAAGACGGTGATTGTGGCATTACTTGATCTCAGCGAAAAGCTAAATGTCCCCTCAGCACTTGGCGTGGTTGTGCCATATGGATTCTTGTCGACATACAGCTCAACCATCACTGCATCCGTTGCCGTGCCATAAATCATCCAGCCACCAGTGATTGTATTCGTAGCGGCAATGGTTGGTGTCCCTGGTGCTGGCGATAGTGACGGATAAATGTACAGCGGTTCGGATTTTGCCTGATTGCCAGCCTGA
>MNYI01000056.1 GCA_001873945.1 Candidatus Desantisbacteria bacterium CG2_30_40_21 | reverse complement strand
AAACAAGAGATTTGTCCTTCGATTTTCCTCTGTGTCTCTGTGTCTCCGTGTCTCCGTGTCTCAGTGGTGAGTTGTTATGTGTTTATGCGGTAAAAATGTCATAATTAGAATTGCTGGAGTCGAAAAACTTTTCCTTGACAAGCCATATCTTTTGTGCTATACTTCTTTTGTTCTTTTTCGTAAGGAGGGTTTTTAATAAAAAAATGGATTTAGATGTTCCAGCCGTAGCGAATTTATTTGGTATTTCAAAAATTGTTGGTATTCTGTCGGCAGTATCTGGTGAAATGATTACTCCATTTACCTTAGTCCTTTTCTCAATTTGTCTCATTCTATTTACCACTTTTTTAATTGTACCGCTATTTTTCAGGTGGCAAAGGCTGCTTATCTTTGTTTCCTTCTTATCTTTATCAATTTCTTGCCTGATTGCTGTTATTGCCGGTATATGGTCAATGTTTAATGGTATTCCGGAGTCAGGGACATTACTTATTGGTTTGCCGGACTTACCCTTTCATTTAAGGCTTGACCCTTTGTCCGGTTTTTTCCTTGTAGTAATTGGGTCTCTTGGTTTTTTTGTCTCTATTTATTCCATCGGCTATTGTCAGATATATCTAGCACACCGCTCTATTACCCGATTGGTCATATTTTATTGCCTCTTCATTATGGGAATGTTTCTGGTTGTTCTCTCAGATGATGCTTTTATTTTTTTGATAGCTTGGGAATGTATGGCTGCATCTTCATTTTTTCTGGTAATGTATGAGGATGAACAAGCAGAAAATAGAAAGGCAGCGTTTCTTTATTTAGTGGTTGCCCATATTGGGGCTATCGCCATACTATTATCTTTTGGTTTAATGGCTGGTTTGTCCAGCGGTTTTGGCAGTTTTGGTGGTTATACCTTTGATGCTATGCGTCAGGCTGAGTTTCCTTTTGAATGGGCAAGTGTTGCTTTTTTGTTGGCATTTTTAGGGTTTGTGGCAAAGGCAGGCATAATCCCTTTTCATGTCTGGCTGCCAGAGGCTCATCCTGTTGCTCCATCGAATATTTCTGCACTGATGAGCGGTGTGATGCTCAAGACAGCCATTTACGGGATAGTTCGGGTTGTCTTTGACCTTATCGGTGGAGACTTTCCCTTGTGGTGGGGGGTAATTGTCTTGATATCTGGACTGATCTCTGCTGTTATGGGTGTGCTTTACGCCCTTATGCAGCATGATCTGAAAAGGCTCCTTGCCTACCATTCTGTAGAAAATATAGGGATTATCCTCATTGGTATTGGACTTGCCATGATTTTTATATCCTCTCATCTTCCTGTGCTTGCCAGCCTTGCCCTTATTGCCGGGCTGTATCATACCCTCAATCATGCCATGTTTAAGGGGCTTTTATTTATGGGTGCCGGTGCAGTGCTTCATTCTACACATAAAAAAAATATGGAGGAGATGGGTGGATTAATCCATAAAATGCCCTGGACTGCTGCCCTTTTCCTTGTAGGATGTGTCTCAATTTCTGCACTCCCTCCCTTTAATGGATTTGTCTCTGAATGGCTTACCTTTCAGGCATTTCTTCTTTCCCCATCACTTCAGGGACACTTTCTTAATCTGCTCATTCCGCTGGGTGCAGCCATACTTGCCCTCACCGGTGCATTAGCCGCAGCCTGTTTTGTCAAGGTATTCGGGGTAACCTTCCTAGGGCATTGGCGGGGTCATCATAATCCACATATTCACGAAGTAGGCTGGTTTATGCGAATTGGGATGATCCTGCCGGCCATTATGTGCCTTATCCTTGGCATTATACCAACTGTAGTTATCCAATGGTTGGATATAATCCCAGCTACCCTGATAGGTGATACAATTACCCCAACTGCCGGTGCCTTTGGCTGGTTATGGCTTACCCCTATCAGTGAGCATAGGGCATCTTATTCTGGGGGGATTGTTTTTGTGTGCCTTATTACATTTATCGGGCTGGTGTATTTTTTCCTTCATGCTCGCAAAACAGCTATTCATAAAGCACCCCTCTGGGATTGCGGGTTTGAAAAGATAACACCACGAATGCAATATAATGCTACAGCATTTTCTATGCCTATTCGCAAAATATTTGGATTCCTTTTCAACATCAGGGAAGAGGTAATAACAACAACCTTAAAGGGTGGTGGTCAGGGGTTGCACTACCGGCTCAGGATACGGGATCGTTTCTGGGGCTGGATATATAAGCCAATAATTGATAGTAGTTTCTGGATATCCCGTAAGCTTGGAAAACTTCAGCAGGGGAATATCCAGTTTTATCTCATTTATTCTTTTGTTACTATTATTGTGTTGCTGTTATTTTTGAGGTGAGAAAAATAAAGTGAAAAACGAAAAGTGAAGAGTGAAAAGTGAAGAGTGAAAAATATAATATTGTAGACAGTTCTTTGCTTTTCGTTTTTAGTTTTTCACTTTTAGTTTAATTTAAGGTGAACAAAATGTACCCATACATCATAGAAATAATCCAGATTGTTGTTGTCCTTTTATTTGCTCCTATTTTTGTGGGATGGATACGGTGTCTTAAGTGCTGGGCACAGGGACGCTCTGCACCTGGATTATTGCAGCCATTGCGGGATATTGTCAAGCTCTTTGGTAAGGATATAATCTTAGCTGAAAACGCCTCATGGATATTCCGTTGGACACCCTATCTTGTTTTTGGTGTCTGTACCTTAGCCGGAGGGATTATTCCTATACTTTTTACGGATTTACCCCTTTGTGCCACCGCAGATGTCATTGCCTTAGTAGCATTATTTACTTTATCCAGATTTTTTCTTAGCTTAGCTGGAATGGATATTGGCACTGCCTTTGGCGGGGTGGGTTCAAGCAGGGAGATGACAATCGCCTCATTGGCTGAGCCAGCAATGCTTATGGCTATTTTTACTGTCTCATTGCTTTGCCAATCTACCTCCTTGTCTCAGATGACACAGGTAATTATTCATCAAAACCTGCTTATTCGGCCATCAATGGCTTTTGCCTTAGTGGCATTTATCATGGTTGCTATCGCTGAGACAGGAAGAATACCAGTGGATAATCCGGCAACCCATCTTGAGCTGACCATGATACATGAGGCAATAATTCTGGAGTATTCTGGAAGGCATTTAGCCCTTATAGAATGGGCTGGTTCGTTAAAGCTCCTTCTTTTTACAACTATTGGGATTGCTGTCTTTTTCCCTTGGGGGATTGCTACGACAAACAATATGATAGATGTCCTGATGGCAATTGTTTCCTTAATCATAAAACTGGGGATTGTCGGGATTGGTATTGTCCTTATGGAAACTGGCTTAGCCAAGATGAGGATATTCCGTGTCCCTGAGTTTCTGGGGATTGCCTTTCTGTTTGCAACATTAGGGATGCTGTCGTATTTTATATTGGAGTGAAAAGTGAAAAGTGAAGAGTGAAGAGAGGAGAATTTATGGAAGAGTCTTTTTTGAAAAATAAAAGTTATGGTTTTGCTTTGGATATTGTGAGGTTGTCGCAA
>MNYI01000230.1 GCA_001873945.1 Candidatus Desantisbacteria bacterium CG2_30_40_21 | reverse complement strand
CCTCTTTCTTTTAATACATCTAACTTATTTATCACCTTCTTTCCTCCATTAGTATCCCACACAGCAGCAATTCTCATTATGGCAAAACTTATGTTCAAAGGGGAATAAGGGAATAGAGGAGATGGTGTCGATTATCAACAGAATTGTCGGTAGGACAGGCATTTCTGCCTGTCCTGTTGCAGATGACAGGCAAGAATGCCTGTCCTACCGATTAATCTTCATATCTCCCCCTTATCCATTTTACCATAATGAGAATTGCTGATTCAAGAGGTATTCGGGAAATAGGCTTTTTGAGATTAAAGTGGTTTGTAAGTAGTTAGCAGGGATTGACTTATGTTTTTTAACCATGAACTTGGGTTAAGAAATGGGCAATTGAAGACCGCTCTTTATCGTTTTATAAATGGGAGTAACTACTCGGGTAAAGGAATTCACCACTCAAGACACAGAGAACACGGAGAAATAAAATATACCCTCCCTGAGTATACCAATAAATATTAATTGACTAAAAGTAGAAGAAGGTGTATACTGTATTTATTATGACTAAAAAACCTCGGGGTTTGGGGCGGAATCCCATGGAAAAAGTAGCTTATTTTTTGAATGAAAAATTACGATTCACGGTGAACCAAGACAAGGAAAGATAGATTATGGAGACAATAGACAAAATAATATTGAATGCCCTGCAGGAAGATTTTCCGGTAGATTCAAGACCATTTGGAGTATTATCTCAAAAAATACAGGTAAGTGAGGATGAGATTATCCAGAGGATCAGCTCCATGGTGGCGAACAAGATTATTCGACGAATAGGTGCCTCTCTTAATCCAAAGGCAGTTGGATTAAGCACAACCCTGATTGGCATGAATGTGCCAGAGGAAAGGATAGAGGCTGTAGCAGATATTATTAATACCTACCATGAGGTTACCCATAATTATCAAAGGAATGAGGATTATAATCTCTGGTTTACCATAGCAGCCAAATCAGCAGAAGAGATGAATAGGATAATAGAAGAGATACGAAAAAAAACAGGGATTGAAAGGATAATCAATCTACCATCAGTAAAAACATTTAAGATCCGTGTGAGGTTTGATGTATAATGCTTGATAAATACGACCGCAAGATATTGACGCTAATCCAGAAGCTCCCTGCGCACCGTCAGCCCTATCAGATTGTGGCAGAGCAGGTAGGATTGAGTGAGGAAGAGGTTCTGGCAAAGATTAATGGTTATATTCATGATGGGCTTATTCGCAGGATGGGGATAACCATAAACCATTTCTTGACTGGATTTGATGCCAATGCTATGGTTGCATGGAAGGTAAAAACACAGGATGTAGATAGGGTAGGGGAGATGTTGTCAGCTCTTCCATCTATTACCCATTGCTATGAAAGAGGGGTAGACGGAGATTGGGAGTATAATATCTTTGCTATGTTTCATGCCAGAACAAGGCAAGAGCTTGAACAAACCGTAGAGGAAATTGCTGGTGAGATGGGTGTTTCAGATTACAAAATATTGTATACCCTGAAAGAATGGAAAAAGGATGGACGCAAGTATTTATAATTGCATTATAGGGGGTGTATATTCTTGATTAAAATAGATAAGATTCATTTGGATGCCTTAAAAGAGGTGGGGAATATCGGGGAAGGACAAGCAGCCTCTGGTCTTTCAGAGTTTATTGAGGAAAAATTAATCCCTGCTCCCACTCAAGTTGGGGTTTTATTAAGAGATAATGTGATCAGCTGGCTTGATATAAAAGAACAAATGGTTGTAGCCTGTTTTCATCTTTTGGGTGAGACTTCAGGGAGGCTATTATTGGTGATACCAATGGATAACATGTCTTCATTGTTGGGACATCATCAACAATTGGATCACCTTACCAAAAACGACCTTCATTACCTCAAGACAATAATTACTATTGTTGCCTCTGCCTATACCACTAATATGTCAATCTTTTTAAGTACAGTGCTGATTGCTTATTCTCCATCTCTAATGGTTTCATCCCCCGAAAACCTCAAAATCATATTGGCACAAAATATTATAGAAAATACTGAGTGTTTTTTATATAAGATACGGTTCAATAGATCCCCGTTACTTACCCCATGGACACAGTTTGGGTTGATATTTGACCATGAGGCATTAAGGATAATGTTGGGGGCAGTGGATAGGATGAAGTGAAGGGGATAAAATATAAACATGTCAATGCCTATTCCGTAACAGCCTGTCGATAACTTCATCCCACATTCTACTCTACCTTGAAATATCTTATCCCTTCAATCACAGCCTTTCTTTGTTCATCTGTCAATTCAGGATATATGGGCAGGGAGATAACCTCTGAAGATGCTTTTTCACTCTCAGGAAAGTCTCCTTTCTTATGTCCTAAAAACGAGAATGCCTCCTGCAAATGCAATGGCATGGGATAGTGAATAGCAGTAGGTATGCCAGCTTCGGTTAGATGCTTTTGAAATTTGTCCCGGAACTGCGACCTGAGGGTATACTGGTTATAGACACACCTATTCCATTCCTCTTCAAACGGAATTGTAAGCCATGAAATATCTGATAGGGATTCATTGTATCCTTGAGCGATTCGTTTTCTTTCCTGTGTCCAAGAGTTAATATACCGTATCTTTACCCTCAAGATAGCTGCCTGAATCTCATCAAGACGGCTATTGCATCCAAGAATGGCATGATGATATTTGACCCTTGATCCATGATTTCGCAGCATTTTTAGTCTTTCTACCTTCTCCTCATCATTAGTCAATATCATCCCACCATCGCCGTATGCCCCAAGATTTTTTGCTGGAAAAAAGGAAAAACATCCAGTATGACCAATGCTCCCTGCATAGCTTTCCTTGTACTTTGCCAAAATAGCCTGAGCTGCATCTTCAATCACTACGAGATTATATTTTTTAGCTAAATCCATGATTGGATCCATATCCGCCATCTGACCATAAAGATGTACCGGAATAATAGCCTTTGTCTTTTTTGTTATTACTTGCTCGATTTTTTTTACATCAATGTTAAATGTTTTGGGATCAATATCAACAAACACAGGTTTTGCCCCCAGAAATGCTATGACCTCAGCCGTAGCAATAAAGGTAAATGGGGTAGTAATAACCTCATCTCCCCTATCTATTCCGTAAGCCATCAGAGATAAAAGGAGGGCATCTGTGCCCGAGTTTACCCCTACGCCATACCTTGCCCCACAAAATGCAGCCATCTCTTGTTCCAACAAGCTTACCTCTTCTCCAAGGACAAAGTTTCCCTTTTCCATAACATTCATAACAGCCTGATCAATCTCTTGCTTTATGGATCGGTATTGTTTGGTCAGGTCAAGTAATGGTATTTTCATTGGTTAGAATGCTCCTTAATTTTTTAGATGTAATTACACTTGATTAATATAACATATCAAATCAATGTTGTCAAGAAGTTTCTGAATATTCTGAATATTCGATATAAGCAAACGCCCTCTATATGGAAAAGAGCTTTTCCCCCTTCCCACTTCAGACCCAATCAAAACAAGAACTTGATTCCCGGGGAAACCGGGGACAGCGCACATTTTTCTTGACAAGAGAAGATTTATATGGTAATATTTATTTATTATGGCAAGAATGGCAAGAATTATCGTACCAAACATACCGCATCATCTTACTCAGAGAGGTAATTATAGGCAAATAGTATTTGATACCAACAATGATCGGGTACAATATTTGTCATGGATAAAGGAATACAGTGAAAGATATGG
>MNYI01000145.1:586-4021 GCA_001873945.1 Candidatus Desantisbacteria bacterium CG2_30_40_21 | reverse complement strand
TTCTCGGGGTGAGGATTAATCAAGGAGAGCAATGGCGCGCAAGGTGAGCAATAGTGTACTATTACGAACCTGAACAACACAGCTATCGTTGATTAAGACCAGCGAAAAACGCAATTTATGCCCCACTTGAGTATAAGTTATACACCAAGAGGCACTGAGACGATTGGATGGCAAGGCGGACAGGTCTGTATTTGTGGGACACGATAATCGCTGGCAGGGGTTAGGGGGTGGTAGCATGTACAGCTTGCCGGAACAATAGTACAAGTACCGGCTTCTACTATATATGGTAGTTGTTTCTTAGTATGGTAGAACATGTATTATACATAAGTTATGGCTAAAAAAAATAAAAAATAATAATAAAAAATACTTGACAAAATCAGATAAGTGGTGTAATATGGTATCATTGTGGAAGGATAATGATGGATATGTGGAGGAAGGTAGAGGATGTTTGTTGGCAAGTATTTTCATAGTATTGATGAAAAGGGTCGAGTTATTCTTCCTGCATCCTTTCGAAGGGCTTTAGAGGAGCAAGGGGCAAGCAATAAAATTATTGTTACCGGATTAAATAAATGCCTTTCTGCGTATACCCGTGAAGAATGGGAAAAGGCTGTGGAAAAGATGAAACAAGCAGCTGCGGTCAAGCCTGAAGTTGAATATGTAATTCGCAGGATGTGTGCAGATGCTGCTGAGTGTGGAATTGATGATCAGGGAAGATTGAATATTCCGTTAAACCTCAAGGAATATGGGAAATTGAAAAAAGAGGTTGTTACTGTTGGAAGAATGTATAAGATGGAAATCTGGGATAAGGAATTGTGGAATACTGAGTATCAAAAAATGGTAGAGGCATCATCATCAGAGAATGCTACTCAGGCATTAAGTGGGTTGGGGATTTGATGGATCAAGTTCATACCCCTGTAATGGTTAATGAGGTTGTTCAATATTTAGTACCAGAAAAAGGCAAGACTTTCGTGGATGCCACTATTGGGGCTGGCGGACATGCAGAGTCCTTATTAAATCTTGGGGCAAGGGTTATTGGAATAGATCAGGATGAGGAAATATTAGAGATAGCAAGGCAGAGATTAAAGGGGTTTGGGGACAGGGTAATATTAGTTAATGATAATTTCAAAAACCTGCCTCAAATATTAGAAAGACATAACATAAAAGAGGTTTCGTGTATTCTTTATGACCTTGGTCTTTCAACCTTTCAGATAAATTCAAAGAGAGGGTTTAGTTTTCAGAGTGATTGTCCATTAGATATGAGGATGGATAGTAGTCTTGAGTTTACTGCAAAGGATCTGGTTAATGAGTATCCTGAGAATAAGATATGTCAAATAATTCAGGATTATGGGCAGGAAAGATGGGCAAGGTCCATTGCCAGATCAATTGTAAGAAATCGTCCCCTTTCTACTACTGGTCAATTAGTAGAAGCCATCCAAAGAGGGATACCAAGAGGGGCAAAATACCCCAAAAAGATACATTATGCTACCAGAACTTTTCAGGCAATAAGAATAGCGGTTAATGATGAATTAGAAATATTAGATTCTTCCTTAACTGTAGCCATAAATGGATTAAAGGGAGGGGGAAGAATCGCGGTTATTTCCTTCCATTCTCTTGAAGACCGTATTGTAAAATGGAATTTTTTCCAGGAAGCAAAGGAAGAAAGGCTGAGAATTATAACCAGAAAGCCGATTATTCCTCAAGAAGCAGAGATAAATTCAAATCCTGCTTCAAGAAGTGCTAAACTTCGAGTAGCTGAAAAAGTCAGCGTTCAGCTGTCAGCCGGGTAGCTGATAAAAGACATCTATTGCCACAGGCTCGCATGGAGTAAAGGTAATTAAAGGATATAGTGTGTGCATGGACATTTGTTGGATAAAACTGGGGGGGATTCCTTTAAACTGGGATCTGCGTGAGTTTGTGGCATGGATGTATGAGGAAGGTTGATGGATAGGTTGATGGGTTGATTAGTTGATAGGTTGATTAGTTGATAAGTTGATGGGTTGATAAGTTGATGGAACACAAATCCATAAACCTATCAACCTATCAACCCATCAACCCATAAACCCATAAACCTATAAACCTATAAACTAATCAACCTATCAACACAAAATGTCGATAATAAAAAATGGGGGGGATTATAGTGTATTCTGAAGAAATATTTTCTTTGGGACAAGGGAAGGGTGAAAAGTTGATAGCCTTGCTTGGTAATCCAAAAAAATCTGTAGTAAAGCAAACAGTATGGGCATACATTTTTTCTGCATTTTGTGTGCTATTTATTGCCTTTTGGTGTGTATGGCAACATATTCAGGTTACGACTATGGGTTATGAGATTGTTGAATTGCAGAAACAAAGGATGAAGACAGAGAATATCAAGACTTCACTTCAGATAGAATGTGCCACCCTGAAATCTCCACAACGAATTGAGGATATTGCCCAACAAATGGGTCTAAAATTTCCAGATAGGATAGAGGTTGTTTATCTTCCGCAAGCAGCAGGTTCATATAAAAAATCTGAAAAAGATGCTGGTTCTAAATGGGCAAGTGTTTGGAAGCAATCACCTAAACATATGGCTAAAGGGCTGTTTGGTGCAAAAGATGCTGAGGCATCAGAGGAATAGAAACAATTTGCAGGGATCAGGGATTGGTTATCAGATTGGATTAATTCCCGTAAACTGACCCTTGTCAATTGAATTGGGGGGGGAATGTGGCTTCGGGATTTGATAGGGGTTTTGGATGAAAAAGATGAAAAACAGATTAATGGTAATCTGGATATACAGATAGAAAATATTGCCATTGACTCTCGTCATGTTACAGATGGTTCTTTATTTATCTGTATTGCGGGATTTGCCACTGATGGTCATGCCTATATCCATCAAGCTATTAAGAATGGGGCGGTTGCTGTCCTGATTGATAAAGCCGTGTCTGTCCCATCAGGCATTGTCTCCATAAGGGTTGCCTCAACTCGATTGATAATGGGTAAAATAGCCTCTGCTTTTTATGGATTTCCTTCAAAAAACTTAAGAATGATTGGAATTACTGGAACCAATGGGAAAACTACGACTACCTATCTTATCGAAGCCATTCTTAAGGCAGCTGGATATAATGTTGCCAGACTTTCTACTACTCAATACAGCATCGGAAAAGAACAGATTCATGCCACGCATACTACCCCTGATTCCATAGAATTACAACAATTACTAAAAAAAGCCGTAGATTATAAGTGTACCCATCTTGTCATGGAGGTTTCATCTCATGCCTTAAGCCTTGATAGGGTTGATGGTTGTGAATTTGATACAGCGGTATTTACTAATCTAACTGTGGATCATTTGGACTTTCATCATACTCAGGAGGAATATCTGAGGGCAAAAGCAAAGCTCTTTGCATCACTTGGAGAGGCAAACGACAAGGGACTTCCCAAATTGGCGCTTATTAATACGGA
>MNYI01000145.1:0-575 GCA_001873945.1 Candidatus Desantisbacteria bacterium CG2_30_40_21 | reverse complement strand
ATTCACCATTTGCTGAGGAGATAATTAAGGCTGTCCATCCGGAATGTGTTCTCATTCGAGGGTATGGCATTGAAAAACAAACAGACATTTTTGCTTATAACATAGAAACAACCCAGGATTATACCACATTTCTTTATCAGGGGGTAAAATTCAAGCTGAATCTGCTGGGAAGGCATAATGTGTATAATACCCTTGTTGCTATAGGGGTTGGAGAGAGTGAGGGTGTGGAACTGGAGACAATAAGTCAGGCACTTGAGTCTGTTGGCGGCATTCCCGGTAGGTTTGAAAGAATATGGTGTGGGCAACCATTTACGGTTATAGTTGATTATGCCCATTCCCCTGATGCCTTGCAAAATGTTCTTCAAACCTGTAGGCAATTGTCTCCCAAAAAAATCATTACAGTTTTCGGCTGTGGCGGCGATAGGGATAGGAGCAAACGCCCTCAAATGGGAAATATTTCTGGTGGATTAAGTGATGAGACGATTCTTACTAATGATAACCCGAGGACAGAAGCACCTGATGATATTCTTGGGGAAATAGAGGCAGGAATTAAACAGACGAATAGTCAATATCAG